>NZ_RZSF01000260.1:0-9792 GCF_004023325.1 Mesorhizobium sp. M1A.F.Ca.ET.072.01.1.1
CGCGCGGGCCGCGTGGCGGCGACCGCGATGGTCGGCGTCGTCGTGATGTTGCTGTTTGCCGGCCTGCTCGAAGGCATCGGCCGGCAGACGATCACAAGCGATATCGCCCGCTATTCGATCGGCGGCGGCATGCTGGCGCTCTGGATTTCTTATTTCTACCTGTTCCGGATGGCGCGGCATGGCAACGGCTAGGAATCCCGCCGCGCTGGTGCGCCCGCTGGTCACGCCGGAGGGCGTGGACCTGCGCGTCAAGCTGGCGGATGCCGGGACGCGGGCTTCGGGATTCCTGCTCGATGTGGTGATCATCGTCGTCGCCGCCGTCGCGGTCAGCCTTGTCGCGATCTTCGGCCTGGGCGGGCTCGGCGTGAAGGACGCCGAACCGCTGTTCATCGTCTGGATCATTTTCATCTTCCTGCTGCGCAACGTCTATTTCATCGCCTTCGAGGCGGGCCGGCGGGCGGCGACGCCCGGCAAGCGGATGGTCGGCGTCCGCGTTGCCTCGCGCAGCGGCGCCGGCCTCAGCCTCGACCAGGTCATCGCGCGCAACCTGATGCGCGAGATCGAGGTGTTCCTGCCGCTGTCGATCCTAGCGGCGCGCGGCAGCGCCGGCGTCGCCGACACGCTGTCGACCATCTTCGGCCTGGTGTGGGCGCTGCTGTTCTCCTTATTCCCGCTCTTCAACCGCGACCGGCTGCGGATCGGCGACCTGCTCGCCGGAACCTGGGTGGTCGAGGCGCCGAAGGTGGCGCTGCTCGAGGATCTGTCGCTGCGCAAGGATCCGGTCGCGACCCGCTTCCAGTTCAGCGCCGCGCAGCTCGACGCCTATGGCATCGCCGAGCTGCACAAGCTGGAGGAAGTGCTGCGCCGCGACGACTATTTCGCGATGAAAGCGGTGGCGGAAACGATAGGCCGCAAGATCGGCGCCAGGGTCGAGCCGGTCGATTCAAGGGCCTTCCTCACCGCCTATTACGGCGAGCTGCGCGCGCACCTGGAGCGCAAGCTGCTGCTGGGCAATCGGAAGGCGGACAAGTACGCGCGGTAGATTGGAGCTCTCAGTATGTCTGAAACAATCAGCCAAGCCGAGAGCGCCAGAATAGAAAGCGCCATTCAGGCAGCAGTTGCCGGGTCGTGGGAGGTTCTTGCAAAACTCACCGATGAACCGTTTCCAAACGATGCGTCGATGAGGGAGCAGTTCGAAGATTCCACTCCCCGACTGCAGCAGGCCGGAGGAAATTGGGAAATGAAATGGGGCATAGGCATCGTACCCGACGACGGGACGCGCGTGATCACAGCCATGATCAAAGCGCCGCCCACCGTGGACATTGTCCTCACGCTGCACAGCACGAGCGACCGGGACGACAGCACTATCAGAATCTGGACCTTCTTTCAGCAGCGAAATTGGGACGACTAGGCCCTCGCCCTACCCCACCCATTTTTCATAATCCGACACCAGAAGGTGAACCGGCGCCACATCCTCCTCGATGTTGGAGAAGCGGCCGATCGGATCGCGGAAGACGTTGTCGGTGAGGTCGTCATTGACGGTCGAGACCTCGCCGATCAGCACGTCCTTGCCCTCGGCCCAGAAGGCGTGCCAGACGCCCGGCAGCAGCGTCACGCTCTGGCCCGGGTCGAGCTTCAGGAGCCCGCCGGCGGGCAATCTGGTGATGGTGCCGTCGACCGGCACCGACACTTCGGCCTTCGGGTCGATGCCGCCGTCGCGGTCGTGCATGAACAGTTCCAGCACCAGCTTGCCGCCGCCGCGATTGATGATGTCCTCGGCCTTGATGTTGTGGCGGTGCATGGGCGACAGCTGGTCCTTGCGCGAGATCATGATCTTCTCGGCGTAGAGCATGCCCATGCCGAGCTTCATGTCCGCGTAGCGGCCGTTGCGGACGGTAAAAAGGAAGAGACCAAGCTCATCGAATTTCTCCTGGCCGTAGTCGGTGATGTCCCAGCCGAGACGCGAGCTGAAAATGGCCGAGGAGTCCGCCTTGTGCGCCTTCATCTCTTCCGGCGACCAGTAAGCGAAGGGCGGCATGATGTAGCCGAACGAGCGGATGAAGGCGTCGGCTTCGCGGATGATGTCGTTGATTTTGGAGCGCTTCATGGTCGTTTTTCCTTCCGGCCGCTGCCTGCTGAAATCTGCCAACCCGAATATCCCAATGCCGATCCGCTGTCGACGCAAACCGACGGCTCTGGCCTCGTGACATCCGGCCCGATCAAGCCCATAACCCCAACCGGTTTTTGATTGCGCATGTCTTCATTCCCGAAACCGGTTCCCACTTTCGGGAGACATGCTTTTGAACGGTGATCTTCATGGCAAGCATAGACGATCTCGACACGCCGGCGATCCTGATCGACGCGGCCCGCGCCGAAGCCAACATCGCAAAGGCGCAGGCGCATGCCGACCGCCACGGGCTGAAGCTTCGCCCGCATATCAAGACGCACAAGCTGCCCTACTGGGCGAAGAAGCAGGTCGCGGCTGGCGCGGTCGGCATCACCTGCCAGAAGATCGGCGAGGCCGAGGTGATGGCCGATGCCGGGCTTGAGGACATTTTCCTGCCCTACAACATTCTCGGCCGCGCCAAGCTGGAGCGGCTGAAGGCACTGCATGGCCGCGTCACGCTGTCGGTCACGGCGGACAGCCACGAAACGCTGTCAGGGCTAGCCGCGACCTTCACCGATACCGGCCACCCGCTGCCGGTGCTGGTCGAATGCGACACCGGCATGGGCCGCTGCGGCGTGCAGAGCCCGGCCGAAGCGGTTGCGCTGGCGAAGGTGATCGACCAGGCCAAGGGCCTGACCTTCGGCGGGCTGATGACTTATCCGGCGGCGGGCCGCGCCGCCGAAGCCGAGGCGTGGCTGCGGAACGCGCGCAAGACACTCGCGGCGGCCGGGCTCGAATGCCGGCGCATCTCCAGCGGAGGCACGCCGGACATGTGGCGCTCGGGCCAGGACAGCGTCGTCACCGAATACCGGCCCGGCACCTACATCTATCTCGACCGCTACCAGGTCGCCAAAGGCGTCGGCACGCTCGACGATTGCGCGCTGACGGTGCTGGCCACCGTGGTCAGCCACCCGACGCCCTCCCGCGCCATCCTCGACAGCGGCAGCAAGGCTCTGTCCTCCGATACGCTAGGACTGCCGGATTTCGGCGAGCTGCTCGGCGTGCCCGGCGCGCGAGTGACTGGATTGAGCGAGGAGCACGGCAACGTCACGCTTTCAGACGGCGCCGCCCTGCGCATTGGCGAGCGCGTGCGCGTGGTTCCCGATCATTGCTGCGTGGTGACGAATTTGTTCGACCAGGTGCATCTGATCGACGGCGACAAGGTGCTGGAAACGCTGCCAGTGGCGGCGCGGGGGAAGATGGCCTGAGGATCCTGAGACGCACGCAGATGTTTTAAGTTCGTCTAGGCTGGCGGGACAGCGCCCCCCTGTCCTGCCGGACATCTCCCCCACTTTGGGGGAGATTGGCGGCTCGGGCGTCGCGCCCTCCTCCAAACGCTGAAAGTTGCCGAAAGCAATCGCACCATCCTTGTGGGGGAGATGTCCGGCAGGACAGAGGGGGCGAGAAGGAACGCGACAGACCGCTATTGATCCGAAATCTACTGCCGCTCAGCCTGCCGCGCCGCAACCCTGCGCATCGCGATCACGCGGCGCCTGAAAATCTCCGTGCGGATCGCCATCAGGTGCAGCGCGAAGAACAGCACGGTGAAGCCAAGCGCCATCACGGCGAGCGGCCACAGCATCGAAGAGTCGATGGTCGGGCCGCCGAGGCGGAAGACCGAGGCCGGCTGGTGCAGCGTGTTCCACCAATCGACCGAGAATTTGATGATCGGGATGTTGATGAAGCCGACCAGCGTGATGATGGCGGCGGCCCAGGCGGCGCGGCCGGCGTCGTCCAGTGCGCGGGTCAGCGCGATAATCCCAAGATACATGAGGAAAAGCACGAAGACCGAGGTCAGCCGAGCGTCCCACACCCACCAGGTGCCCCACATCGGCTTGCCCCAGATCGAGCCGGTGATCAGCGCGAGCGCGGTGAAGGTGGCGCCGATCGGAGCCGCTGCCTTCAGCGCCACGTCGGCCAGCGGGTGGCGCCAGACCAGCGTGCCGAGCGCCGAGATCGCCATGATGGTGTAGCACATCATGGCAAGCCAGGCGAAAGGCACGTGGATGTACATGATGCGCACCGTGATGCCCTGCTGGAAATCCTCCGGCGCGGTGAAGCTCATATAGAGGCCGACGCCGAGCAGTATCGCCGCGGTCGCCGCGAGCCACGGAATAACCTTGTCGGCCAGCCCGACGAAGCGGGTCGGGTTGGCGAGATCGATCCAGCCGGCGAGGCGTGAGGTGGTGTCGCTCATGCCGATCTAAATAGACCGGCGATGCATCAGGGGCAATCGGACGGTTGTCGCACTCTCTCCTTCTCCCCTTGTGAGAGAAGGTGGATCGGCGCGCGAGCGCCGAGACGGATAGGGTGCGCGACGGAGTGAGACGCTGGTCTTCCTGGAACACCTTCATCTGTCGCCTGCGGCGACACCTTGTCCCACAGGGAAGAAAGCTTACGCCGCTTCCGTCACCGGACGGCTGAGGCGACGGACCTCCTCGTCGTTGAGCAGGCCGCCGGCGCGCAGCAGGGCTGCGAAGCGGCCGTTGCGCAGCGACAGCTCGGTGAAGCCGCCGTATTCGACCACCTTGCCCTTGTCCATGAAGACGACCAAATCGGCGTCGCGCACGGTGGTCAGGCGGTGGGCGATGATGAAGGTCGTGCGGTTGCGGCGCAGTTCGTCGATCGCTTCCTTGACTCGGTCCTCGGTCTCGACGTCGAGGGCGCTGGTCGCCTCGTCGAGCACCAGGATCGGCGCATCCTTCAGCACGGCGCGGGCGATGGCGATGCGCTGGCGCTCGCCGCCCGAGAGCTGGCCGCCGCGCTCGCCGACGACGGTATCGTAGCCGCTGCTCTTGGCCAGGATGAAGTCCTGTGCGGCGGCGGCATTGGCGGCGGCGTGCACCTCGTCATTGCTCGCATCGGCGCGGCCGACCCGGATGTTATCCTCGATCGAGCGGTTGAGCAGGCCGGCGTCCTGGAAGACGGTGGCGATCGAGTGGCGCAGCGACTTGCGGGTCACCGTGCGAGTGTCGATGCCGTCGATCAGGATGCGGCCGCTGGACGGCGTGAAGACGCGCTGCAGCAGGTTGATAAGCGTCGTCTTGCCGGCGCCGGTCGGGCCGACGATGGCGACGGTCTTGCCGGCCGGCACCTCGAAGGAGACATTTTCGATACCATGGCCCGAATTCGCGAACTCGAAGCTGACGTCCTCGAAGCGCACACGGCCGGTAACGTTGGTCAACTCGCGCAGGCCGTCCGGCTCGGCGGTTTCGGCGGCCGAATCCTCGAGGCGATAGAAATCCTCGAGCTTGGCGCGGGCCTCGGAAATCTGCGTCGTGAAGGCAGACATCTGGTCGAGACGGGCGATCAGCATTCCGGCAAAGCCGGTGAAGGCGACGACGTCTCCGACACGAAGCTGGCCACGGGTGACGAGATAAGCGCCAATCGAGAGCACGATCATCATCGAGATGGTCGACGACAGGCGGTTCAGCGCATTGGCGATCGCCCACCAGTCGAGCACCGGGTTCTGAGCGTCGAGCAGGTCCTTGACGTAGCGCTTCAGCGTCGCGGTCTCATGGCCGATGCGGTTATAGCTCTGCAGCACGGCGACGTTGCTGACGCTGTCGGTCACATGGGCAAAGACGGTGTGGTAGTGGCGCTCGACGGCGGTCTGCCCCGACTTGGTGCGGCGCATGACAATACGGCCGATTCCGACGTAGAGCACGCCGAGGCCAAGCAGCACGATGGACATGCGGATGTCCATGGAAAGCGCGGTCGGCACCAGCAGCACCAGCGCAATGGCCGTCGAGAGATGCACGCGCATGAATTCGAGCCACAGGCTGAACAGGGTCTCGACGGCGCGCAGCAGCGTGTGCAGCGAATTGGACGTGCCGCGCTGGTGGTGCCAGGCGAGCGGCATGGTGATGACGCGCTCGAAGGACTGGCACAGCACTTCCGAACGCCGGGCATGGGCGAAGCGGTCGGCGCCGCGCGACACCAGCACGAAAGCTATGACATTGAAGACACCGAGAGCAGCCCAGACGGCGAGCGTCGAAAATACCGGACCTTTTTCGGAAATGGCGCCGATCACCCGGCCCAAAAGGATCGGCTCGAGAATAGCGATCGCGGCAAGCGCGACGTTGGCGCCGCAGATCAGCGCGACGCGCTTCTTGTCCGCAGCCAGATAACTCAGCGCTCTAAAGTAGATCTGCAGAAGTGACACTTCAGCTACTCCGCCAAACTCTTGTCCGTGCTCAATGTCGGTATTGTGCGCCGCACCATTTTTTGACACGTACCGGTTTATGTGTCGCGAAACAATGCGTCGTCTATCCCTTCCGTTCCCATTTAGCGAACAAAAGATGACGACGGTGCGAAATCTGACGTGATCACCTAACGGTTTGAGATAAAAGGTGAAATGTCAGCCTTGCGGCAAAACAATGGCACCCGCCCAGCGCTGCCACATTTTTAATCACTTGGCGCTTGCTTAGCCGTGCCTGAAGCAGCGTGGGCGCACGCTGCCCGGCCCATTGGCAAAGTAAAACGCCAAGCTCGGCCGCGCATCCCGAGAGATGCGCGGCCTGCAAGGCAAACCGTTGATCCTACGCAGGTATCTTGACGACGACGTCGGTCATCTCGCCGGCCTTCGGTTCGAAAGACCCTGATTTGGTCTTCGAACCATTGACTTCAAGCGCGATCGACTTGGTCTTTTTGTCGCGGATGACGCGAACCTTGATTTCGCCGCCGAACATCTTGAGTGTGGCGGCGTAGCCGTCCCAGTGGCCAGGCAGCTTCGGCCTAAACGTGATCTGCTTGCCGCGCCGCTCGATGCCGAGGATTCCTTCCACCGCGGCCCGGTAGAGCCAGCCGGCCGACCCCGTGTACCAGGTCCAGCCGCCGCGGCCGCCTTTTCCTTCGCCGGCGTAGATGTCCGCCGCCACGACGTAAGGCTCGACGCGGTAATGCTCGGCCGCCGCCTCGTCCGAGGCGTGGTTGACCGGGTTCAGCATCGAGAAGCAGCGATAAGCCTCGTCGGTGCGTCCCATCTCGGCCAGCGCGATGACGAACCAAGTGGCGGCATGGGTGTACTGGCCGCCGTTCTCGCGCACGCCCGGCGGGTAGCTCTTGATATAGCCGGGATCCTTGTCGCTGTTCGAGAAGGGCGGCGTGAACAGCTTGACGATCTTGTGCTTGTCGTCGACGAGCATCTTCGTCGCCTGCTCCATGGCCGTGGTCGAGCGGGCAGGATCCCCCTCGCCCGACAGCACGCTCCAGGACTGGGCGATGGAGTCGATCTTGCACTCGTCCGAATTGCGGGAGCCGAGCGGGCTGCCGTCGTCGAAGCTGCCGCGCCGGTACCACTGGCCGTCCCAGGCCGTGCTCTCCAGCGCCCGCTTCAGCAGGTCCGCGTGCTTCGTCCAGGCCTGCGCCCGCTTGCCATCGCTCTGTCCCTTGGCGATGGGGGCGAAGTCACCCAGCGTCTTCAGCAGGAACCAGCCTAGCCAGACGCTTTCGCCCTTGCCGCCCTCGCCGACACGGTTCATGCCGTCGTTCCAGTCGCCGCCGAGGATCAGCGGCAGGCCGGCCGGGCTGCTGCGCTTGATCGCCAGATCGAGCGCCCGCGCGCAGTGCTCGTAAAGCGAGGCTGTGGTCTTGGTGATCTCGGGCGTGAAGAAGGCGTCGTGCTCGCCCTCGCCAAGCTCCTGCCCGTCGATGAACGGTATCTGCTCCTTGAGGATGGCGGCATCTCCCGTCACCTCGATGTAGCGGGCCGTCGCGTGCGCCAGCCACACGACATCGTCCGAGATCATGGTGCGCACGCCGGCATCGGTGCGGGGCAGCCACCAGTGCTGCACGTCGCCCTCCTGGAACTGCCGGCGGGCGGCGTTGAGAATCTGGTCGCGCGCCAGCTTCGGATCATGCGCCAGCAAGGCCAGCGTATCCTGCAACTGGTCGCGGAAGCCGAAGGCGCCGCTCGCCTGGTAGAAGGCCGACCGCGCGCGGATGCGGCAGGCCAGGCTCTGGTAGGGCAGCCAGTGGTTGACCATGGCGTTGAGCGCCTTGTCCGGCGTTTCGACCTGAATGGTGTCGAGGAAGCCGCGCCAGACGCGCTCATTGTCGGCCAGACGCCGGTCGAAATCCTTGTCCCTGTGGGTCTGCACCAGGGCGCTCGCCTCGGCGGCCGTCGCGGCGTCGCCAAGCAGCCAGAACAGCGTCACGTCGCCGCCGGCCGGGATGTCGATGTCACTGGCGATCACCGCGCACGGATCGTCGCCTGCCTCGACGCGGCCGGACAAAGCAACTCCGCCAAGCACGGCCTGCGGATATTCGGTCGTGCCGTGCCTGCCGACGAACTCGCCGCGGTCGGCGGTCACCGAATGAACAGGCGCCGTCGCGGCGAGGAAAGCCACCCGTTCGCCGAAGTCGAGCCCGTAGGGGTTCTGCGCCAGCATGGCCCCCGTCGCGGCGTCCCTGGTCGGCACGATGGTTGCCGCCGTGCGCGAGCGATGGCCGCCGAGCACCCACTCGGCATAGGCATAGACGCGCAGCCTTGCCGGCGCGGGGCCGGCATTCTGGATGCGCAGCCGGGTGATCTTCACCGGATCCACCGGGTCGACGACCTGCGTCAGATCCATCGACAGCGGCCCGCGCTTCGAGCGGAAGGTCGAGAACCCCTGCCCGTGCCAGGTCTCGTAGGTCATCGAGGGATCGCGCACCACCGCGGCCATCGGCGAGAACGCCTTGCCGCTCAACTGGTCGTAGATATAGAAGCCCTCGCCCGGCCGGTTCGACACCGGGTCGTTCGACCACGGCGTCAGCTGGTAGTCGCGGCTGTTGCGGCTCCAGGTGAAGCCGGCGCCCTCGGCCGAGACGTGGAAGCCGAAGGAAGCGTTGGAGATGACGTTGATCCAGGGCTGCGGCGTCACACGACGGCCGGTCAGCCGCGTCACATAGTGGCGGCCGTCGCCGTCGAAGCCGCCAAAGCCGTTCCAGAGGCTGAGGCCGTTGCCGTCGGCGGCGATATCGGCTCCTCCCTCACTTGCCCGCATCGGCTCAGGCAGTGGCGGCGACGGCTGGCGGACCGGAACGCCTTCCGCCTGCTGCAACGCGTCGCGAGCCTGCAATGCCGCCGTCTCGGCCCGCTCGAGCTGGTCGAAGATGGTGCCGTTGCGGGTGTGGAGAGCGACACGCGCGACCGACAGTAGGGTCTTGTAGGTCGGCTCGTCCATCAGGTCGCGGCGCACGGCGAAGATGTGCTGACGCGGGCCAAGCTCGCGACCACGCAGGCGGCTGTTCTCGCACAGCGTCTCCACGGCGCGCTGCAGGTCCTGCACGTAGGAGGATGCCTGCTCGTTGACGACGACGAAGTCGATCATCATGCCGCGGGCGCGCATATATTCCTGGAAGCGCAGCGCCTGGGCGACGATCTCGAGATCGGCGACGTCGCCGATGCGCACCAGGAAGATGGGGAAATCGCCGGAGATGCTGGTCGGCCAGAGGCTCGACTGGCGGCCTAGGCCGGAGGCGATGGAGTCGGCGGGCAGACGCAGGAACGGATCGGGATAGATCAGGTAACGCGCCAGCTTCTGCACATTGGCGGCATCGGTCAGGCTGAGGCCGAGATGGCGGGTCTGCACCTGGCTGCGCGTCCAGGCGAGCATCGCCTGGCGGGCGAAGCTCTCCTG
>NZ_RZSF01000261.1:0-9753 GCF_004023325.1 Mesorhizobium sp. M1A.F.Ca.ET.072.01.1.1
GAGCAGCGCGCCGGTGATTCCAAGGGTAGCGAAACCGTTCTGGTCCGCCTGATTTTCATTGGTCAAAATAGTCTTCTTTCACGCGGCCCTGTGGCCGCAAACATCATGGCGGCAGGGCGCAACCTGCCGTCGAAAAATTGTCAGGAAACGACAAGGCGGCGGACGGGGAGCGTCCGCGCGGCTGCGCTGTCGTGCCCGCAGGCGTCATGCCCCGGGGCTCTTTCGCCAGCTTGCCGATCGACGGGAGGGCCCACCGGAAAGAGGGAAAACAGACGCAACCAGTCTCAATTGGTGGAGAAAGCCGAAGTTCGGCCCAAGCGCCTATGCGACCGCATATGGCCGAGTCCGCCGCAAAATGCAAGGGTGGATGTTGCAGCGCAACAAAACGCCGATCGAAAAGCGACGCTTGCGCTGCGCCGCCCTCACGATTACCACAAACCACCTTTCTATTGTGGGGGCAGCGATGAAGGACGTGCTGAAGGAACTCGAGCGCCGCCGCGAGATCGCCCGGATGGGCGGCGGCAAGCAACGGATCGAGGCCCAGCACAAGAAGGGCAAGCTCACCGCCCGCGAGCGCATCGACGTCTTCCTCGACGAGGGTTCGTTCGAGGAGTTCGACATGTATGTCGAGCACCGCTCAACCGACTTCGGCATGGAGAAAACCAAGATCGCGGGCGACGGCGTCGTCACAGGCTGGGGCACCGTCAACGGCCGTCCAGTCTACCTTTTTGCCAAGGATTTCACCGTCTTCGGCGGCTCGCTGTCTGAGGCGCATGCCGAGAAGGTGGTCAAGGTGCAGGAGATGGCGCTGCGCAATCGCGCGCCGATCATCGGCCTCTACGACGCGGGCGGCGCACGCATCCAGGAAGGCGTGGCCGCGCTCGGCGGCTATGCCGAGATTTTTCAGCGCAACGTGCTCGCCTCCGGCGTCATCCCGCAGATTTCGCTGATCATGGGCCCGTGTGCCGGCGGCGATGTCTATTCGCCGGCCATGACCGACTTCATCTTCATGGTGCGCGACACCTCCTACATGTTCGTCACCGGGCCGGACGTGGTGAAGACGGTGACCAATGAGACGGTGACGGCCGAAAGCCTCGGCGGCGCCACGGTGCACACGACCCGATCCTCCATCGCCGACGGCGCCTATGACAACGACGTCGAGGCGCTGCTGCAGATGCGCCGGCTGATTGACCTGTTGCCGGCGTCCAATACGGCAGAGATTCCCGAGATCGAATGCTACCAGTCGGTGACGGACCATGACATGTCGCTCGACCGGCTGATTCCGGACAACGCCAACAAGCCTTACGACATCAAGGAACTGATCCTGAAGGTTGCCGACGAAGGCGACTTCTTCGAAATCCAGGCGAGCTTCGCCAAGAACATCGTCACCGGCTTCGGCCGTGTGGAGGGGCGAACCGTCGGCTTCGTCGCCAACCAGCCGATGGTTCTGGCCGGCGTGCTCGACTCCGACGCCAGCCGCAAGGCGGCGCGCTTCGTGCGCTTCTGCGACTGCTTCTCGATCCCGATCGTTACCTTGGTCGACGTTCCAGGCTTTCTGCCAGGCACCGCGCAGGAATATGGCGGGCTGATCAAGCATGGCGCAAAACTGCTGTTCGCCTATGCCGAAGCCACCGTGCCGAAGATCACCGTGATCACCCGTAAGGCCTATGGCGGCGCCTATGACGTGATGGCGTCGAAGCACCTGCGCGGCGACATGAACTATGCCTGGCCGACGGCGCAGATCGCGGTGATGGGCGCAAGGGGCGCGGTCGAGATCATCTACCGCAAGGACATCGGCAACGCGGAGAAGATCGCCGCCCACACCAAAGCATACGAGGATCGGTTCCTGTCGCCCTTCGTAGCGGCCGAACGCGGCTATATCGACGAGGTGATCATGCCGCATTCGACGCGCCGCCGGATCGCGCGGGCGCTGCGCATGCTGCGCAACAAGGATATGCAGAACCCCTGGAAGAAGCACGACAACATTCCGCTGTGAGGCGGTGGTGTCGCGACTGGTCCTTGTAGCTGGCAAGCATTTCGGCAGGTTCGCCGTTATTCTCGTTGCTTAGCCCCTCTCCTTCCGATTGGCCTCGCGACGGGGAGTCGCCGACCATCTCAATCGGTGGAACCTCGAAAGCCGGCCGGCGGCTGGAACTCTGGCTCACGCAATCCGTCGTCGGAGGTTGACAACTGGCAACCTCTAATCACATTGAAATCACATCAATGTGATGACGGTGCTGAATGCTAATAACCCTTGCAACAAAGGGCGTCGTTCCGTGCAAAGGCTACGGCGGGATAGAACGTCAGGTCGACTGGCTGGCCACTGAACTGGTCAGGCAGGGCCACCATGTCGTCCTCGTGGCGGGCCCTGGATCGTCACATCTACTGTGCGAAGTCCGGCATGCTGTGAGCGATGCCGAGTGCCGCGCGGCGATCCCCAAGGACACCCAAATCGTCCACCTTCATGCGTGGAAGGTCGAGGTTGACTTCCCCACCCTCAACACCGAGCGGGGCCATTTACCGGATTATCCGCGGCCGCAACCGAACTGGAGCTTCATCAGCGCACGGCACGCCCAGCTGCACGGCCGCAAGACCTTCGTCTACAACGGCTTTCCGGTGGATGACTATCGGCTGGCCGAATCGAAGAGCGATCGCCTCCTCTTCATGGCGGCCATCGCACGCGCCGGAAAGGGCTTGAACCGGGCAGTCGAGCTCGCCAGGAAATTCGACTTTCCCCTCGATATCGCCGGCGGCTCGCGGTGGAAATTGCTCGGCCGAAGTCGGACCCGCCGCGAGGGCGTCTTTTTCAAGAGTCTTTCCCGCCGCTATCGCTTCAACGGCGTCGTCGATGGCGACGACAAGCTGCGCCTGCTGGGCGCATCGAAGGCCTTCCTCAATCCGATCGCCTGGGAAGAGCCTTTCGGCAATGCGCCGGTCGAGGCGATGCTGTGCGGCACGCCCGTTTTGACCACAGCGCGCGGCGCCCTGCCGGAGACGGTGGACACGGATACGGGCCGGTTCTTCGAGAGCGACGAGGAGTTTGCTGAAGGTCTTGCCGAGGTCGCAGACCTGTGCATGCGCAAATGCCGTGAATCTGCCGCCGACAGATTTCCGATCGCGAAAACCGCGAAGGCCTATCTGGAACTCTATGCCCGCATCCTTGATGGCGAAGCGCTTCCGTGACAAGGAACCGGCATGCTCGCCGTTCGCGGCGACTGCGTCGGATCGAAAAGGTATCGCGCGTTGCGCCCCATTCTCGTGTTCTGCTTGCCGGCAATCGGCGACTTCATCCGCTGCCATTCGGCAATTCAAATCATAGCAGCGACGTTTCCTGGACAGCCGATCGACGTCATCACCTCGCCGCTCGCCGCGCCGCTGGCGCGCTTGATGCCGCATGTCCGGAAGGCCTGGACCGTCGAGAGGCATTGGAACCCCGGTCTCAAGGAGCGGGCGCGGCTGGCGCGCGAACTCCGCCAGGAGAATTATCAGGCAGCCTATCTGCTCACCAGCAGCACCAAGGCGGCCCTGGTGCCGTGGCTGGCGGGCATTCCCGAGCGCATCGGATATCCGCGCGAGCTCCAGTTCGGCATCGTCAACCGGCTGCCCGCGGGATGGCTGAAAACCTTCGTGGCCTTCGGCCCGCGCAAGACAAGGCTCGTCGAACAGGTCTGTGCGATCGCGCTCCTCGGCAAGCAGCCCGCCGAGGAAAAACAGCTGCCGGCCCCGCGGCTGGCGATTTCGTTCGAAGACGTTGCCAAGTGGCGCCGGCGCAACGGCATCGATCCGGCAAGGCCGGTGCTTTCCCTCTATACTTCCGATTTCGAGAACATGCGCTCCTGGCCGCCCGAGCGCTTCGTCTCGGTCGCGCGAAAGCACATCGAACGGGGCTGGTCCGTCTGGCTTGTCGGCGGTCCGCGCGAACGCCAGGCTGCCGCCCAGATTTGCGCCTTGTTGCCTGAGGCGATCGACTTCACCTCGACGCCCGACATTGCAGAGGCCATGCACCAGATCGCGGCCTCCACCGTCTTTCTCGGTGTCGATGGCGGTGTGTCCCATGCAGCCGGCGCCTTAGGCATTCCAAGCGTGCTCATCTTCGGCTCGAACCGATCCTACGTGCATGGACCCTTGAACGAGCAGGTAACCTTCATCGAGCCTCCGATCTCGATACCGAGCTGGGTCCTGAACACGCGCGGTATCAGTGAGCAGCGTGTGCTCGAAGCGCTGGCGGCAAGCGTCGAAAAATACGCCCCGCAGCAGGCATGACCGCTTATTCCTCGGTGGCGGCGCCAAAGCCCGCGCTCATGTTCGCGCGGGCGGTGTTCGTCCACGGCGTCGCATGATTGTCGATGCGCATCTGGAACAGGAAATAGGTCGGCGAGCAGAAGCCGATGCCCTTGACCCTGGCAGCACCGGGCGTGTCGGACGGCAGCGACTGGCACATATAATCCTCGCGGCAGAAACGATCGGCCGAGCAGGCCGGACGGTTACCGCGATTGACGGCGCCGCCGAGGCATTGGTCGAAATTGTTGGTCGCCACGCAAATATCGAACTTCTTGCCGCCGACCAGGCCGCAGATTTCGCTCGGCATCGGCTTGCCAGCCTTGAAAGCGGAGAAGGCCAGATCCTTCGCGTCGCAGCCGCGATAGGCGAAGCCGCCTGGCACACCGATCTTGGGCGGCCGGCAGGTATAGGCGGTGCGTGAAATGGCGGGCGCGAAGGCCGCGAACTGGCCGGTGACCTTGTAACGGTCGTTGAAGGGTTCCCCGGTGTCGCTGGCAATCGTTCCGGTCAGGCAGGGATGGCCGGAAAAGATGTTCCGGCTCTCCTTGGGCAGCAGGCATTGAGCCAGTCTCGTCCTAACCCCTGTAGCGGTCGCGATCGATGTGCAGACCGTGCCGGCTCCGCATTGCCAGCTGTTGCCGAAGTGGGCGGCGTCTTCCGGCACCAGGCACGGCATGGTCGTCTCGGCCGGCGTATAGGCGATCTCGCCGGTGTCTTTCCACGCAGCCGGTGGTGCGAAGGACAACGGGCGAAACCCGTTCGCTTCTCTGCCTTCCGCAGTCGCCTGCAGCCACGCCTCGCGGCGCGGAATCTCGGCATGGAGATGCGGCGAGATGCCGACCTCGATGCGGTTGAGCGGCGAGGTCGTGCTGTCGTCGAGGCCGATGAAATGGAATCCGGCGGTCGAGCCCGCCTGATGGCAACCTTGGCAGGCGCCATTGTCGAGCCGCTCGATCAAGGCTTCGGCCGTGCGCGCCAATGTCAGTTTCGAATAGTCGACCCCGGCAAACGCTTCCGGTTCGAACAGCGGCGTGAATGGATGATTGGCCTGCCTGGCACTGCCGAAGGTCGACCAGGAGATGACCTTCTTCGCCAGGAATTCATCCGGGATTTCGTAAACGCCGAGATCGATTGCACCGGCATTGGCGCGGACATAGTCCGTAAGCCTCGCCTTCAACTGCGCGTCTTGCGCAAGGCGGATGGTGTCCGGCGTATTTTCGAGCGGTTTCTGGCTGATTGTGGTGCCGTCGATACCGAAGATGCGCATGAGATAGGCGGCCTGACCGCCAAATTCGGTCTCCTGGCCGGAAGGAAAGCGCACCACCTGAGCGTTGAGTTCGAGCTGCTTGAAGGAGAGGCTCGCTTTATCCAGCGGTCCCCCGGACAGCCACCCGGCATCCGCCGCTTCGTCGATCTGCGGCGTCCAGCGCCCGGCGACGCCGGTACAGCCGCCGTCGGCGTCGGGAGCTGCGCGGTAAACGGCACTGAAATTGAACGGCAGCCTCGAGGCCAACACCTTGCCGTTCTTCCTGAAACTATAGGCAAGGCGGTAGATGAAGCGCACCTCGCCGCAGCCCGCTTCCCCACCGAGCTTTGCGAAGTCACGCCGGTCGAGCCGGTTGACGACGCCGACCAGCCGGAAACGCGCCGCGTCGGTCTTCAGCCAGCGCATGTCGATGATGCGGCCGACATTGCCGTCGGTCACCTCATAGAGCGGCCGGCCGCCTGCTTTCAGGTCGGCGCGCAGTGCTGTGACATCGGCCACTACGGTTTCGACGATGGCGCGGTAGGCCGGCGCCGAGTCATAAAGCGTTTTCAGATCGTCCTTGCCGCTGATGCCAAAAATACCGGTGAAGCCGAAGCCATCGGCATCGAGCTTGGCGAGCACCTGCGGATCATCCACGACCGTGACCGGGCGACCGGCTGCATCAGCCGCCCGGACGCCAAGAACAGCGATGGCAGCGGCCGCGACAAGGATCGCCAGCCTCATCATCGAGCAGCCATCTCATTTGCCACCAACGCATGCAGCACAGGCATCATGGCCAAAGGCAAATCCTCGGCGATCAGGCCGGGTCCGAACCGGCTGCCGGCTTCGGCGTGTATCCAGACAGCCGCGCAGGCCGCTTCGAACGCCGGCATGCCTTGTGCCAGGAGCCCGGCGATGATGCCCGCCAGCACGTCGCCCGAACCCGCGGTGGCAAGCCATGGCGCGCCATTGCCGTTGATCGCGGCGCGGCCGTCAGGTGCTGCGATCACCGTGTCGGCGCCTTTGTAGACGATGACGGCGTTGGCTCGCGCCGCCGCCGCGCGGGCCTTGCCGAGTTTGGAAAGCACCTTGTCGCCCGCTGCCTCAGGGAACAGCCTGCCGAACTCGCCTTCATGCGGCGTCATCACCAGCGCCGGGGCGCCGGACTTTCGGGCAGCCTGGAAAAGCGTCTCAGGCTCGTCGCGAAACGAGGTGATGCCGTCGGCGTCGAGCACCAGCCCTTCAACGCCGGTGTCCTGCGCGTGCCCGGCGCCGAGCAGCGCCAGGGCAAAATCGCGCGCCTTTTCGCCGACGCCAAACCCCGGGCCGAGCACAAAGGACGAGGGGCGGCGGTCGGCAAGGAACGCACCGAGATCGGCAACCGCGTCGACCTTGCGCAGCATGATCGATGTCAGATGCGCGGCATTGACCTGCATGGCGTTCGCCGGCGACAGCACCGTCACCGCCCCTGCCCCGCTTCTTGCGGCTGCGAGCGCCGACAGGCGCGCGGCACCGGTGGCCGCAGGACCGCCCGAAAAGACACTGACATGACCGCGCTTGTATTTGTGCGCATCGACGGCCGGAACCGGAAAGACAGGCAGCCAGGGCGCCGGCGCATTCTCGAAACTGCGCGGCGCGACTCGAGCGATGATGTCGTCACCGATGCCGATGTCGGCGAGCACGATCTCGCCGCTCATTTCCCGCCCCGGCAGCAGCAGATGCCCCGGCTTCTTCCGCGCGAACGTCACGGTAACGACCGCGCGAAATGCGCTGCCGAGGATGGCGCCGCTTTCGCCGGAAACGCCCGAGGGCAGGTCCACGGCGACGACCGGCAAGCCGAGATCCGTAACGACCTGGACGGCCCGGGCGGCATCGCCCGACAGTGCCTTCGAGAGCCCCGCTCCGTACAGCGCGTCGATCACCAGCGATCCCGGTTCGGCCGCGAAGGCAGATAGCGGTCGTGGCTCCAACGGGCAATCAGCTGCAGCCAGCGCGGCATCGCTGCCCGCGCGCGGTTCGCCCGATCTCCACAACGCAACGTTGACACCGCTCTTCCGGAGCAGGCTCGCCACGACATAGCCGTCGCCGCCGTTGTTGCCGGGTCCGCAAAGCACGTGCACCCGTGCCGCCGCCGGATAGCGCGCCATGAGCACGGCCGCCAAGGCCTCGCCGGCCCGGCGCATCAATCCGTAGCCGTCGAGCGGACCTTGTGCGATCGCCAGCCGGTCGGCTTCGGCCATTTCGGACGGCGAAAGAAGTTCATTGCGCATGGGATTGCCGATCTCCATCCGATCAAGCATTGTCCGATTTGCGGTTCGAAGCAAACAGCGGCGGCCGAATGCATCCCAAAGCGGTGGCGCCCGGAGGGGAATCTGCCTGCAAATTGCGCTATCTGCTCAAGTTTTGCGCAGACGGATGGAGGAGCGATGTATAGGCTTTGGGCGTCGATGACGCATCCGATGCAGCGGATGACGCGGATTTGCATTCGGATGCGGCAAGGCATGGAAATCGCCCGATACCGCCCTCAACCTCTGGTAATTGGCACGCTTCGTGCTTGATGAAGGCGCAAGCGGGGCGCGCAACCCGTCTCTTTGGCAGTGGAGGCCACTTTCTACATGAAAAAGATCGAAGCGATCATCAAGCCATTCAAGCTGGACGAAGTGAAGGAAGCGCTTCAGGAGGCCGGGCTGCAAGGCATAACCGTCACCGAGGCCAAGGGTTTCGGTCGTCAGAAGGGCCATACCGAGCTTTATCGGGGCGCCGAATATGTCGTCGACTTCCTGCCCAAGGTGAAGATCGAGGTCGTGCTCGGCGACGACGCCGTCGAAGGCGCCATCGAAGCCATACGCAAGGCGGCGCAGACCGGCCGCATCGGCGACGGCAAGATCTTCGTCTCCAACATCGAGGAAGTCGTTCGCATCCGCACCGGCGAGACCGGCATGGACGCGGTCTGACTCCACCCGTCTTCCTGAACCGTCATCATCAAAAAAACGTCAGCACACAGGGATACATGACATGACGACAGCCAAAGACATCATGAAGCAGATCAAGGACAACGATGTAAAATTCGTCGACCTGCGCTTCACCGATCCGAGGGGCAAGCTGCAGCATGTGACGATGGACGTCGTCGAGGTCGAGGAAGACATGTTCGCCGACGGCGTCATGTTCGACGGCTCCTCGATCGCGGGCTGGAAGGCGATCAACGAGTCCGACATGGTGCTGATGCCGGACACGGATACGGTCCACATGGATCCGTTCTTCGCCCAGTCGACCATGGTCATCCTGTGCGACATCCTCGATCCGATCTCGGGCGAGGCCTACAATCGCGACCCGCGCGGCACCGCCAAGAAAGCCGAAGCCTACATGAAGTCGGAAGGCATCGGCGACACCATCTATGTCGGCCCGGAAGCTGAGTTCTTCGTGTTCGATGACGTCAAGTACAAGGCCGATCCCTATAACACCGGGTTCCGCCTGGACTCGACCGAGCTGCCGTCCAACGACGACACCGACTATGAGACCGGCAATCTCGGCCATCGGCCGCGCATCAAGGGCGGCTACTTCCCTGTGCCGCCGATCGACTCCTGCCAGGACATGCGTTCCGAGATGCTGACGGTGCTCGCTGAAATGGGCGTGCGCGTCGAAAAGCATCACCACGAGGTCGCGGCCGCCCAGCACGAACTCGGCATCAAGTTCGACACGCTGGTGCGCAACGCCGACAAGATGCTGATCTATAAGTATGTCGTGCACCAGGTCGCCAATGCCTATGGCAAGACGGCCACTTTCATGCCGAAGCCGGTGTTCGGCGACAACGGCTCGGGCATGCACGTGCACCAGTCGATCTGGAAGGGCGGCAAGCCGACCTTCGCCGGCAACGAATACGCCGGCTTGTCGGAAACCTGCCTCTTCTACATCGGCGGCATCATCAGGCACGCCAAGGCGATCAACGCCTTCACCAACCCGCTCACCAACTCCTATAAGCGTCTGGTGCCGGGTTACGAAGCGCCGGTGCTGCTCGCCTATTCGGCGCGCAACCGTTCGGCCTCCTGCCGCATTCCTTTCGGCTCCTCGCCGAAGTCGAAGCGCGTCGAGGTCCGCTTCCCCGATCCGGGCGCGAACCCCTATCTCGGCTTTGCCGCCATGCTGATGGCGGGTCTCGACGGCATCAAGAACAAGATTCATCCCGGACAGCCGATGGACAAGGATCTCTACGACCTGCCGCCGAAGGA
>NZ_RZSF01000262.1:0-9749 GCF_004023325.1 Mesorhizobium sp. M1A.F.Ca.ET.072.01.1.1
CGTCTTGGGCGGTGGCGATGATCTCCGCCTGGCGGGCGTCGGCATAGTCCGAGGTCGCCGGAATGCCGTTGATGCCGATCGCCCAGACCGGCTCGTAGGCGAGCAGGATCGGCGCCCGCTTCTGCGCCGCGCCGAGCTTGGAGAGCGCGCCGCGCACCTGCGTGTCGAGAACCTCGCGCGCGAGGCCGGCCTCGCGCTCAGCCAGCGTCTCGCCGATGCAGATCAACGGTGTAAGGCCATGGCGAATGGCAGCCTCCGTCTTGAGGCCCACGGTTTCCCGTGGCGACAGCGATTTGAATGCGGGTGAGTGCGGCATGGCGCCATCAACCTCCGAGACCGTCACGGATGGCCGAGAAATAGCGATCGGTCCCCACCTGCCCGCCCTTCAGCGCCACCTCCAGACCGTCGATCGCAGCGATGCTCGAATGGGCGACGCAGAGCGGCGAGCCGGGCGATGCAGGCAGCGGCATCCTGACCGTCAGCGCATCGACACCCATCTGGCCGAGCGCGTGGCTGGAGGTGTCGCCGCCGGCAATGATCACGCGCTTCAGCTTCTGCCCCACGCTCAAGGCACGCAGCAGTTCGCCGAGCCCGCGGCCGAGCTTGTGGCGGGCGCCCTCCTGGCGATCGATCTCGGCGCCGCGATCGGCCGAGGGCCCAAGCGCCGTGTAGAGGATGACGCTGCGGCCGGCATCGAGGCTGGCCTTGCCGGCCGCCGCCGCGCGCGCGATCGCCGCGCTCGACGAATCCGAAACAAGCTCGACCGGGTCGACCTCGATGCCGTCGAAGCCGTCGCTCATCGCATGCCGGATCTGCCGTTCCGTTGTTGGCGAGCAGCTGCCCGAGACGACGGCGATGCGGTCGGCCGCTCCGGGTGGCGCGAAACCGGCCGCGGCGCCCGGGGCAGTCTTTCCCGCCCATTCGGCGAGCAGCGCATATTCGATGCCGGAGGAACCGACGACGAAATATCCGCCCGGCTTGCGGGCGCGCCAAATCTCCTTGCCGGCCAACGCTTGGCTCTCGGGACTGTCGACATCGATAAGCAGTATTGCCGCGTCGGCGACCAGCCTGTCGAAGATTGCGGACCTGCTCGGTGAGCGCAGCGTCGCCAGGTCCAGCAGCTCGGAAGGAAGGTCTGTCTGTCGTGACAGATGCACGAGCAAGTCGGATTCATCCATCGGCGTCGCCGGATGGCGGCTCATCACCGGGTGGCGGTCGATACGGTAGTATCTGTCGCGATAGGCGGCGAACAAATGGCCGAATGCGGTGTAGCGCTTGAGCTGCGGCGCGCCGACCACCAGCGGCACGCAGGCTTGTTCGAACACGGCGCGGCCGATCTCGATCGCCCGGCCGATGCTGCCGATCGTCGGGCTGGAATCGAAGGTCGAGCAGACCTTGTAATGGCAGATCTCGGCCTGAAGCGACTTCAGCCAGGCGAAAGCCCCTTCAAGATGCGTGTCCATCCATTGCGCGGACTCGCTGCGGCTGGTGCCCGCAAGGCCGACGGCGCGGCAATGCGCGAAGCGCGCCATTAGTCCGGCATCCGGCTTGCGCATGAAAAGCACGGTCGGCACACCGCCGAGTTCCAGCGCTTCCATCACGTCGGTCGAGCCGGTGAGGTCGTCGCCATAATAGCTGAGGAGCAGGTTCTGCATGCTCACTCCGCCTTGCCGTCGGCAAATTTCTCGATCGAGCGTGCCAGCTCGACATGGCTCCTCGCGAATTCCCGGAGCGGGATGCCCTCGACCGCTGCCTGCCAGGCCTGCTGCACGGCGCGTACGCCGGCGCCCGGCCCGTCGGGATGGCTGACGATGCCGCCGCCGCACAGATAGAGGAGATCGACTGTGCGCCCCGTGCGCTCATAAGTCTCGGGCGCCTGTCCGCCCCATTGGCCGGAGCCGGCCACCGGCAGGGCGCGATCGTCAGGCGAGAACAGCGGCGTCGTCACCGCCTCGAAGGAGCGGATGAAAGACTCGTCCGGTTCCCAGTATTTCGAGGCGATGCCGTTGATCTGGAACTGGTCGACGCCGAGCAGCCGCCAGAATTGCTGCCAGACCTTGAAATCCATGCCGAGGCCGGGATGGCGGGTAAGGATATCCCAGCCGTTGCGATGCGCGTGCAGCACCAGGCCCGAGCGCTTCCTGAGGTAAGCCATGCCGCCAAAGCCGATGGAGTTGATGTTGATGACCGCGCAATTGCCGCCGGCTTCGAGCACAAGATCGTGGTTGCGCAGCATCTCGTCGGGATCGGCGTGCGAGATGCCGAAGGCATACATCACTTTTTTTCCGGCCTTCTGCTCGTGGTCGAGGATCAGCGGCATGATCGCCTTGACCCGCTCCGACAGCGGCGAATAGGCCGGGCTCATCAGCTTCTCGTCGTCCTTGATGAAGTCGACGCCGGCCTCGATCAGTTCGCCCACCATCTCGGCCGTCTCATGTGGTCGAAGGCCCAGCGCCGGCTTGACGATGGTGCCGATGATCGGGCGGCCTTCAACGCCGGTCAGCCGGCGGCTGCCGGCGACACCGAATTGCGGGCCGGGATGCGCGCCCCTGAATTCCTCAGGCAGCTTCATGTCGACGATGCGGATTCCCGACAGGCCCCGGATCGAATAGGTGCCGCCGATCGCAATCGTCATCAGCGCCGCGAGATCGGTGCCGATCGCATCGAAAGGAAAGGCAATGTCGACATCGGCGCGCTTGAAGGGACCTTTGCCGGCCTCGGGTATCGAAGGGTGCGCTGCGTCGGGCAAAGGCCGGATCGACAGCACGCGGGCCGCGACGCGCGCCTTCAGCTCCTCCGTCTCGCCAGGCAGCGCGACGAAGGTGCCGGTCGACTGGTCGCTGGCGATCTTGGCCGCCAGCGCCTCGATACTTCCCGAGGTCTCGATCCGGTAGGTGAGGGTGATCATGGCCGCCATACTCAATTGGAAAGGCAGGAAAAGAATTCCTCGCGCTCGAAATCTGGTATAATGAGTACATAAGCATTGCAAGCAATATCCTGCCGGCGGAGCGCCTCGCGGTACGGCAACGGGCATTCCGGAAATTGCGGCCGCGGTGCTAGATTGGGACTGGGTCAAGGGAGTGATTCGCGGCGATGAACCGTTCGGAACCGATCGTCCGGCGCAAGCTTTCCGACGAAGTCTTCGTCAGGCTGAAGCGCCTGATCACCAGCGGCGAATTGCAGCCGGGCGACGATATGCCGTCCGAGCGCGAGCTGATGGAGCGCTTCGAGGTCGGCCGGCCGGCGATCCGCGAGGCAATGCAGGCGCTGAGCAACATGGGTCTCGTCGCCATCTCGCATGGCGAACGCGCCAAGGTGCTTCAGCTGACAGCCAAGTCCATCATCAAGCAGGTCGATGGCGCCGCCAAGATCATCCTGTCGTCTTCGAAGGACACGCTCGAGCACCTGAAGAGCGCGCGTATCTTCTTCGAGCGCGGCATGGTCAAGGAAGCGGCCGAGAAGGCGACTCCCGAGGACGTGCAGCGGCTGAAGGCAACCGTTGCCGAGCAGCGCGCCGCGCGCGGCGATGCCGAGGCGTTCATCTCCGCCGACATGCGGTTCCACACCCAGATCGCGGCGATTTCCGGCAATCCGATCTATGTCGCGGTCAGCGAGGCGATGCTCGGCTGGCTGAAGGAATATCACACTGAGATGCTGATCTGGACCGGCAAGGAAAAGTTCACGCTGACCGAGCACGAGGAGATCATCGGCTGGATCGAGAAGAAGGACGCCGAACGCGCCGAGAAGGCGATGATCAAGCATCTCGAGCGCTCGCGCGCCCTCTACGTGATGAGCTCCGAGAAATAGCTTCGTTCAGCCGATCCCGGCGATGGCATAGGCTGGCATTGTCAGGCGTCTCAGGGCTTCGCCCCGGTCAAGCCTGCGCGCGCCCGCTCCGTCCCAAATCGTAATCGGACCTGCCGCTTCGCCGGCTAGCGCCGAGGTGTCGACCACCACATCCTCCGGTGTGAGGTTTGCCAGCCAGGCCGTGGTGGCGCCGGCCGGCGAGCAGGCCGCCAGTGCCGCTATGCGATCATCGCTGACGCGTAGGGCGATAAGTGTATTGCCGGCCAGCGCGGCGAGGCCTTGCACCGCGTGGAAGATCGGTCGGGGCCTTCCTTCCTTAGCGGGTTCGTCGGCGGCCGCCAGCACGCCGAATGGCCCCGTGAAGCTGGAGAGCGTCAGCATCTCAAGCCCGGCCGGCGCCACGCGCGCGGCATAGCCGATCGACCAGGCGGCCGCGAACAGTCCGGCATGGCGCGGATCGCGATTTGCCATGGCGATGCGCTGGCCGTGCAAATTGCCCTTGGTCGCGCCGCCATAGGGGTTCTGTCGCATGGCAATGGTCGAGGGTCCGATGCGATAAGGCATTGCGCGATAGATCGCCCGCGTCGACTGCGTGATGAATGGCAGCGCCTCCAGCGATTGCATGACGCTGAGATCGTCGGCCGCATGCACGATCGGACAGGTGCAATGGCTGACGAAATCCAGCAGCTCGGCCGGAACGCGCTTGCGGTTGAGTTCGGTGAAATAGCTGAACATGCCGCCGCCGAGCCGGATGCCGGGGAAGGCGCGGCGTGCCGCGGCATAGACATTCTCGAGTGGCGGGCAGGCCGGCCAGACGCTGCCGGGCGGTGTCGACTGCCGGTCGACCGAAGGTGAGACCGCGATGGCATCGAGCCGCAAACCTGCCCGGCGCACCATCTCCGCGACGCCCGACAGTTCCATGTCGAGATCGCCCGCGCAGGCGACCACGCATTCGAGCGTCGTCTTGACAGGGAAGGCGAAGGCGAGCCTGCCATGAGCCTGCAAGGCCTCCAGGCCATGGCCGCGGGTCGGATCGTAGTGAAGGAGAAGCTGCTGCGGGCCAAGCTTATTGAGCAGCGGCAGTTTGCCCAAACCCGCCTCGACATCTTCCGGATAGATGACGACGCCGATATCGGGCAGTTTCGCGCCGGTCTCGCCAAGTTCGATGCGGACCGGCTCAACGCCGGTCGCCGCGGCAGTCACCTTGGGGTCGGCAGTTATACGCAGGGTGATCGTCTGCCGATTGGTCTGTCCCGCCGGCAGCACATAGGGCCATGGCAGAGCCAGCGGCCGCACATACGTCTTGTAGGAAGCGTCGGACCAGTTGCGCTGGTCTTCCATTTCGAAAATGTCGCCTTCCATCCGGCACTCGGCGGTAACGCTGGGGGCGACCTGATGGGTGATGGCGCGCATATCCTTGAACGGCTGCCAGGGGTCGATCAGCAGCGGCAGCTTCGTGTCCACCACGCGGCCGTCCGTGTGCTCGACCTTGACCGAACTGCCGGCAAGGCTGGCGATCGGATGCAAGATGCAGAAGCCGCAACGATTGGTCTCGAAATCGCTTTCGGGCAGCGCTTTGACGTCGAAGCTGAGACGGCCATCGGCGTAGCCCTCGATCTTGGCGTCAAAGCCGAGCCGGCTTCCACCCGGACCCTCGCAATTTGCCGAGTAGCGCACCGAGAAGCTCTCATCGCTCTGTTCGATGACAAGGCCTTCCAGCGTCGGCTCATAGGTGCCCCAGTCGCGGTCGCGAACGATATAGGCGATCGCGCGCAGCACCTCGATGCCGCCGTACCGGATTCCACGCAGATTGCCGTTGAGGAAATCGGCGCTGAGCGGGCCTGCGCTCAGCCGGACCGGTTCGGCTTCGACCGCATGCGTACCGTAGAGGAGGAAGGGATGCGCGGTCATTTGAGCAGGTCGTCGATCCGCACGGGCTGCCGGCTGGCGGCACCGGCATAGGCAGCCTCGACCAGCGCGAATGTCTTGATGTTGTCGGCGCCGGATGTCGCCGGTTCCTTGGCGGTGGCCAGGCAGTCCACCCAATGCTTCTGTATCGCTACGACGCTTTCCTGGATGTTGTGCCATGGCCGCGAAGCCCAGGAAAGCAGTGGCGGTGACACGTCGCGCACTGTGGTGCCGCTCTTGCCGGCGACCGTCAGTTGGTAGCCCTGCGCCAGCCGGATCGTGCCGTCGCTGCCGTCGATCTCGATCAGGGTTTCGGGGAACGGGTCGGCGGCAAGCTTCGTCGCGTAGCTGCAATCGACCACGGAGGTTGCGCCGCCCTCATGATCCATCAGCATCGTTGCCACGTCCTCGCCGGCGATGTTGGGGTTGACGCGCGTGGTGCGCGCGGTGAGGCTCGAAACATCGCCGAGAAGGAAGCGCGCGATGTCCAGGATATGGATGCCGAGATCCTCGATGATGAAGCGCTTGCCTGTCGCAAGGTAGGGCTGGCCGGAAAACACGTCATAGGCCGAGCGGAACGAGATGCGGCCGAAGAAGGGCCTGCCGATCTCACCGCTGTCGAGCAGGGCGCGGACTGCCTGGATCGGCGACTGCCAGCGGAAGTTCTCGTGCACCATCAGCGGCACGCCGGCGTCGGCGCAGGCCTTCACCATGACCTTGGCGTCGGCAAGCGTTGGCGCGAACGGCTTCTGGCAGATCACCGGGACACGGTTGGCAGCGGCGATCTCGACCAGCGGTCGATGGCTGCCGACGGTGGTGGCGATGTCGACGAAGTCCAGCGTCTCAGCGGCAAACAGTTCGACCGCATCGCGGTAACGCCGCTCGATGCCGAACTCGTCGCCGACGATCCTGAGCCGCTCCGGATCGCGGTCGCAGATGGCGACGATCGAAGCGCCATCGATGTCGCGCCAGCCATGCATCTGGTTGACGGCGAAGAAGCCGCAGCCGATCAGCGCTCCGCGCAATGCCGCCATGGTCAGCCCACCTTCGCCATCTGCATCAACGTCACGCGGCTCTGCAGACGACGCTGCGCCTGGTCGACGACGACCGCGACGATGATGACGAGGCCCTTGATCACCATCTGCCAGAATGAGCTCACCCCCATCATCACCAGCCCGTCGGAGAGGATGCCGATGACGAAGGCGCCGACGATGGTACCGCCAATCGTGCCGCGGCCGCCCGACATCGACGTGCCGCCGAGCACGGCGGCAGCAATTGCATTCAACTCGAAGCTCTCGCCCGTCGCCGGATGCGACGCCATCAGCTCCGACGAGATGATGAGGCCGACTATCGCCGCGCAGAAGCCGGAGAACATGTAGACGAACATCTTCACCATGTTGACGCGCACGCCCGAGATCCGCGCCGCGCGCTCGTTGCCGCCGACCGCGAAGATATGGCGGCCGAGCGGCGTGTAACGCGCGAGATAGGCCGCGCCCAGCGCCACCACGACCAGGATCCAGATCGAGACCGGCAGGCCGAGCAGCTTGCCGGCGCCGAGATAGCCGAAGCCGGTGGTGCCGAGCTCAGGTTTGCCGACGAGGTTGGGGAATGTGCGGCCGTCCGACGACAAAAGCGCAAAGCCGCGCGCGACATAGAGCGTGCCGAGCGTGGCGATGAAAGGCGCGACGTTCAGCCTGGTGATCAGCAAGCCGTTGACGGCGCCGATCAGTATGCCGACCGCCAGCGTGATGAAGGCAATCTCGACGACGTTGAAATAGACGGTATAGCCGATCTGCAGATCGATGCCGTTGAGCACCAGATAGCCGGCGACCATGCCGCACAGGCCGACGATCGAGCCGACCGACAGGTCGATGCCGCCGGTGATGATGACGAAAGTCATCCCCATGGCCAGGAAGGCGTTGAGGGCCACATGCTTGGCCATCAGGATCAGATTGGCGGCCGAGAGGAAATTCGGCGCCGCGATCGAGAAGAACACCAGCACCGCAATCAGCGCGATGAAGGTGCGGAGCTTCATCAGCGTCAGCAGCACGGAACCGCTGGATGCGGATGGCGCGGCAGCCTTGGCTGGAATGTCGGTCATCGGGAGTCTCCATGCACGGGTCCGTGGCCAAGCGCCGAAGCGGCGACGATGGCCGCCTCCGTCGCCTCGGCGCGATCGAACATGCCCGTCAATTTTCCGTTGCTCATCACCGCGATCCGGTCAGACAGCGCCATCACCTCGTCGAGGTCGGAGGTGGCAAAGAGGATGCCCAGCCCATCGCGCGACAGCTTGCGCATGGTGCGGAAGACGTCGGCCTTGGCGCCGACATCGATGCCGCGGCTGGGCTCGTCCATCAAAAGCACTTTCGGCCCGGTGAGCAGCGCCTTGCCGATCACCACCTTCTGTTGGTTGCCGCCCGACAGCGACGACACTTCCTGCGCCGGATCGGCGACCTTGATCGCCAGCTCGCGAACCATCTGCGTGACCGCCTGCCGCTCGGCGCCGCCGCGGATATGGAACAGGCTGACGAAGCGCGACAGGCTGGCCATCGTCAGGTTGCTGGCGACGGAGAGGATCGACACGAGGCCCTCGCGCTGGCGGTCTTCCGGGATCAACGCCAGACCACGCTGGATGCGTCGCGTCGTGTCGCGCTCCTTGACCTGGTGTCCGTCGATGAAGATCCTGCCGCTCGCCTGGCCGTGGCGGCCCATGATGCAGTCGAACAACTCGCTGCGTCCGGCGCCCATCAAGCCGTAGATGCCGAGGATCTCGCCGGCGCGTAAGGAGAGCGACACATGGTCGACCGCAAGTCCGCCGGTGACGCGCGGCAGGCAGATCTCCTCGGCGCGGAATATTTCTTCGCCCGGTTGATGGCCGTCGGCCTTGGCGAAATCCTTGGCGTCCGAGCCGATCATCTGCCGTACGATCCACTGTGTATCAACGTTCTTCATCTCCTCCTGGCCGGTGATGCGGCCGTCGCGCAGCACGGTGATGTAATCGCCGATGCGGATCAGTTCCTCCAGCCGGTGCGAGATGTAGACGATGGCGACGCCACGCGCCTTGAGGTCGGCGATCACGTTGAACAGGATCTCGACTTCCGCCGCGCTCAGAGCCGAGGTCGGCTCGTCCATGATCAGGATGCGCGCGTCGAGCGAGACCGCCTTCGCGATCTCGACCAGCTGCTGCTGGCCGATGCGCAAATCCTCGACCAGCATGTCTGGCCTTATGCCGGCTTCGAGCTGTTCGAGGAATTCGGCGGCCCGCCGTTCCTGCTCCCTGTGGTCGATCTTGCGGAGGGCGTTGGTCAGCTCACGCGTGGCAAAGATGTTTTCGGCGACCGACAGATTGCCGAACAGGTTGAGCTCCTGGAACACCATGCCGATGCCGCGGCTGACGGCGTCGCCGGAGGACGAGAACGAAACTTCGTTGCCGTCGAGCAGGATGCGGCCGGCGGTCGGCCTTTCGACGCCGGCGATGATCTTCATCAGCGTCGACTTGCCGGCACCGTTCTCTCCGACCAGCACGTTGACCGCGCCTTTGCGCACCTCGAAATTCGCGTGCTTGACCGCCACCGTGCCGGCATAGACCTTGGAGATGTCCTCCAGCTTCAAGATGACGTCGTGACCGGGCGCGGGGCTCATGGCTTCGGCCCGATCTCGGCCTCCGCCGGTGTCACCAGCGGCAGGTCCTGGCCGCCCTCGATGGTGTAGGCGCCGAGCACCTTCGCGGTCCGGCCCTCCAGCCCGTCACGCGGCAGCTTGGACAGCACCGTCTTGCCGGCATAGGCATTGAAGGCCTTGCCGAACTGGGCGAAGTCGATCTGGTTCGTGAAGTCGTTGAACTGCACGAAATCCAGGCTGTCGCGAATGGCGGTTCCACGCATGGCCGGCCCGATCTGCACCCGCGCATCCGCCTTGCCGTCGCCGTCGACGTCGACGTCGACGGTGGCCGCGCGCGACTGCGTGTTGGCGGCAACGATCTTGCCTTCGACGCGCACCGCGAAGGTCCATGGCGAATTCGCCTGCTTCTTAGG
>NZ_RZSF01000263.1:0-9704 GCF_004023325.1 Mesorhizobium sp. M1A.F.Ca.ET.072.01.1.1
CCTCGCGATAAGGCTCGAGATCGAGCTCGACCAGCCGCCCGCTGGCGATGTCGTCGGCAATCAGCCAGCGCGGCAGCCCGCCCCAGCCGAGACCCTCACGCATCAGGGCGTGCTTGGTGCGCACGTCCGTCAGCCGCCAGGTGCGATAGGCAAACACGCCATAGTCGCGGCCCCGCGTCCGCTCCGACTGGTCGGAGACGACAAGCTGGATGTGGTCGCGCAGATCTTCGATCGCAATTGGCTTCGGCAGTTTCGCCAGCGGGTGGTCGGGTGCGGCAGCCGGCACCAGCGAGATGAAGCCGATGCGCAGCAGATTGACGTCCGCATCGCCTTGCAGGCCGCCAAAGCCGAGGTCCGACTGGCCGTTGACGACCTGATCGACGATCAGGCCGAGCGAACCGATATAGAGGCGCAGCATCACCGCCGGGAACTGGGCCTCGAAAGCCTTGAGCACCCGCACGAGCGCCGGCGAAGGCAGCGCCACGTCGACCGACAGGCTCACTTCCGCCTCCAGCCCTTGCCTATAGCCGTCGGCGCGCGAGCGGATGCGCTGCAGCACGCCGATCATGCGCCGCGCGTCCTCCAGCATGGCCTTTCCGACATCGGTCAGTTGGGGCTCGCGCAGGCCTTCGCGCTCGAACAGTTTCAGGCCCAGTTGCGCTTCCAGGTTCGCGATGCCGTAGCTCACCACCGACTGCGCCCTGTTTAGCTTGCGCCCCGCGGCCGAGAAGCTGCCGGTGTCGGCCACCGCCACCAGGATCTGCAATTGGTCGAGCGTCGGATTTGGCTGCATGATCAATCCACATTCTCGATGGATACTATGCAAATAATACCAGTTTTCCGGATAGAGCGGCAACCCCATATTGGACGGGAAAGTCAATCCAACCCAAAGGGGACACCGCCATGTCCATACTGCTTGTTACCTCCAGCCCGCGCGGCGCCGCCTCGCACTCGACCCGCGTCGCCACCGATCTTGCTCAGAAGCTGGTCGCCGCCGATCCGTCCAACACACTTGTCGTGCGCGACTTGGTCGCCGATCCGCTGCCGCATATCGATCCTGACTATGCCACCGGCATCTACACCCCGGCCGAGGCACGCAGCCCGCGTCAGGCCGAGGTGGTCGGCGTATCCGATGCGGTGCTCGACGAGCTGTTCGCGGCTGACACGATTATCCTCGCCACCGGTTTCATCAACTTCAACATTTCCTCGACGTTGAAGTCGTGGATCGACCACGTCGCACGCTCGGGCAGGACTTTTGCTTATGGTGAGAATGGCCCGAAGGGCTTGGTCGCCGGCAAGAAGGTCTATATCGTGCTTGCTTCGGGCGGCATCTATTCCGAGGGTGCCGCGGTGCAGATGGATCACGCCATCCCCTACCTGCGCGGCGTGCTTGCCTTCCTGGGCATGACGGACGTCGAAGTGATCCGCGTCGAAGGCGTCGGCATGGGCGCCGACGCGGTTACCGCCGCGCTTGCCAAGGCGACCGCCAAGGTGGATGCGATCGCTGCCGCGGCTGCTAACGCGGACGGGATCGCCGTGGCCGCGTAATCATTGCCCTGAGAATGAAGATACCCTGAGAATGACAAGGCGGGCGCCGATTGGCGCCTGCCTTTCTTGCATGTTCGTCAAGCCGTCCCGATCTGGAACGACTGTTTCTTCCCGCTGGTGCTGATCACCTTCGACAATTTGAGGAAACTGCCCCAGGGCCTGACGGTGTTCGTCGGATTCACCGCCGACTAGCTGTTCACCGGGCTGACACTGGCGGCGCTGCCGATTACCCTGTTCTATGTCGTGCTGTCGAAGCGGTTCATTGCCGGCATCACCCAAGCGGTCGAACAGGACGCGGTCGAACAGGGCGCGGCCGAATAGCGAAGAGATCAGATCAGGGCATCAAAAAGTGGCAAGCCAGAACAAGATCATCATCACCTGCGCGGTCACAGGCTCGATCCACACGCCGTCAATGTCGCCGCACTTGCCGGTGACGGCCGAGGAGATCGCGACCGCCGCTATCGAGGCGGCCGAGGCGGGTGCCGCGATCGTCCACCTTCATGCCCGCAATCCGGTCGACGGACGCCCCGACCAGTCGACCGAGGCGTTCGCCCCTTTCCTGCAGGTCATCAAGCAGCGCTCCAACTGCGTCGTCAACATCACCACCGGTGGTGCGGCGACGATGAGCGTGGAGGAACGCGTCAGGCCCGCGAAAGTCTTCGCGCCCGAGGTCGCCTCGCTCAACATGGGCTCGATGAACTTCGCGCTGTTTCCGATGCTGGAGCGCTTCAAGACGTTCGAGCATGAGTGGGAGCGGCCCTATCTCGAATCGTCGCGCGACCGGATCTTCCGCAACACTTTCGGCGATATCGAGCACATATTGCGCACCTGCGCCGACAACGGCACGCGCTTCGAGATCGAGTGCTACGACATCGGCCATCTCTATACCCTGGCGCATTTCGTCGAGCGCGGGCTGGTGAAGGCACCGTTCTTCGTCCAGAGCGTGTTCGGCATCCTCGGCGGAATCGGCACGCATCCGGAGGACGTCGCCCATATGAAGCGCACGGCCGATCGGCTGTTCGGCAACGAATATCACTGGTCGGTGCTGGGCGCCGGCCGCCACCAACTGCCGATCGCCACGCAGGCGATCGCGCTGGGCGGCAATGTGCGGGTTGGCCTGGAGGACTCGTTATGGATCGGCAAGGGCAAGCTTGCCCGCTCGAGCGCCGAACAAGTAACGAAGGTCCGCCAGATCATCGAGGGCCTCGGCGCCTCGATCGCCACGCCCGACGAGGCGCGGCAGATCTTGCAGCTGAAGGGCGGCGACAAAGTCGCGTTCTGATCCCGACAAAAACGGACCCCGCGGCAACGCCTATCCAAACATCCGCTCGCCCTGCTCGTCGACGAGCTGGATGCCCTTCTTGATCGAGATGTCGACCGCATCGTCCAGCCCGGCGAAACGGTCGGCGCGGATGAAGCGGTGCTCCTTCATCACGCCGTCCACTTCCTTGGAGACGACGCCGCAGGTCTGGTACTGGCCGTCCGCCTTGTAGGGCGTGGCGCTGATCAGGAATCCCTTGTGCTCGACCTGCTTTGCCGGCTTCGCGGCTCCGGTGTCCGTCGCCTCACCACCGCCGCCGCCGAAAAGACGTTTCAGAAAAGACATAGCGCATCCTCCAACGGCAAATCGTCCTGGCATCACATAGCGTGCCGCAGGACGATTTTCACTACAGCATGATCCCGAAAACGGTGCAGCGGTTTCGGGAAGAGCATGCTCACAAAGATAAACGGGATGACTTTTGGAAGTCATCCCGCTTTGACGATCGTTGGGCGAGCCAGCAATAGCTCCTTCAGTGCCCGGGGCGACTCATCGACGTGAGAGGGCTTCGAGCGCTGCGGCGGCGTCTTCCAGAATGCTGATCGCCTCGGCCTGCTTGTCCTCCGGAGCATCGACGATGTCGCTGAGCGCGGCGCGTAGGCGGTGGCGCAGTGCGCGGAACCGGTCGCGCTTTTCGTGACGGCCGCGCCGGCCGCCGTCCTCGCCCTCGTCGTTCCAGCCGAACCAGTCGCGCGCCTTGGCCATCTTGCGGCCAAACCGCTCGAGATGGTCGAGCACGTGATCGATCATCTCGCGATTTTGCTCGAGATGCGCCCTGCCCGCCTCGGTGATCGAGAACACCTTCTTGTTGCCTTCGCTTGACGAGACGGCATAGCCGGCCTCCTCGAGAAAGGTGAGCGTCGGATAGACCACGCCCGGGCTCGGGCTGTAGATGCCGCTGGTGCGTTCCTCCAGCGCCTTGATGATGTCGTAGCCGTGCCGCGGCGCCTCGGCCAGAAGCGACAGCGTGATCAGCTTGAGATCGCCGTCGGCCAGCATCCGGCCGGCGCGGAACATGTCGCCCGGACCGCCGCGGCCGCCGCCGCGCATGCCCTGCCCGAAGGGACCAAAGCCGCCGCCGCGACCGCCGAAAGGACCGGCCATGTGCATGAACATGCGCTGACCGAAATGGTTGTGCCCGAAGGGACTATGCTTGTGCATGGATCGCTCCTTGAGTTCTATCTTACGATATATCTTAAGTAAGCGGCGGCTCGGGTCGAGTCAAGATATATCTTACGATGTATCTTGGTTTACGCCAAGCGAACTCGCCAGGCGGTCGAAATGCGACGCCACGCCGCTGCGAAAACCGGCTACCAGCGGCCTTTGCGGCGGTTCCAGGCGTAGAGAAGATCGGCAAAGCGATCATAGACAAAGCGCGTCAGCCGCAGCACGGCCGGATTGCCGAATAGGGTTGCCAGCCATCCCTCGCCAGGCGTGAGCCGCCAAACGGCGATCGCCACATCGGCACCGAGCAGCAGCTTGCCCTCGGCATCGGTCGCATGCAGCCGCCGGCGAACATCCTCGAGCGAGGCGCCGAAGGCTGAAAGCGCTTGCGGTTCGAAATTGATGTCGCGGAATTCGACGCGGCCGGACTTGACCGCTTCAATCAGCCGCCGTTTCTGGCGCTTGATGCCGGCATCGCAGACCGGGCAGCGTGTGTTGTACCAGACAGTCAGCAACGGTTCAGGCATCGCGCGACTATCGGCGACCGAGCGCGGCACCGCAACAGCATCGAGCCGGGCTGTTTCCGGCGCTCTACCCCAGCGAACTGATGATCTCGCGGTAGGCGAATTCCGGAAACGCCTTCATCGTCCGCGTCCTGACATTGCCGCCCGACGACAACATCAGCGCGAAGCGGGCAAGCACGGCATCGTCCGGCGCTTCGACAATGGCGACCATGTCGCATTCGCCCATGGTCAGATAGAATGCCTTGAACGATCCGCCCATTTCACCGAGCAGCTTCTTGGCGGCATCGAGCCGCTTCGGCGACTCCCGCACGTTCTTGGCGCCCAATTCGGTCCAGTTGATAAGCACGATGTAGGTTGTCATGGCACACCTCCCACCGGGAGCCACGGAGCGCGACGCCTGGCAGTTGCGACCGGCGTCCGGGGCGGGCATCCGGCTTGTCGCCCACAAAATGCATCCGACCCTGAAATTATCCTCCTGTTGAGCAAGCCCGGCAAGGCGGCATAACAAATGACAGGAAATGAAAAAGGACGCCGAGGCGCCCTTTTTCGTATGTTGCGTTTCCGCTCAGCTGTCCAGGAAGCTTCTCAGCTTCCGCGAGCGGCTCGGATGCTTGAGCTTGCGCAGCGCCTTGGCCTCGATCTGACGGATACGCTCGCGGGTGACCGAGAACTGCTGGCCGACCTCTTCCAGCGTGTGGTCGGTGTTCATTCCGATGCCGAAGCGCATCCGCAGAACACGCTCCTCGCGCGGGGTGAGCGAAGCCAGCACGCGCGTGGTCGTCTCGCGCAGATTGGCTTGGATCGCCGCGTCGATCGGCAGGATCGCCATCTTGTCCTCGATGAAGTCGCCGAGATGCGAATCCTCCTCGTCGCCGACCGGCGTTTCGAGCGAGATCGGCTCCTTGGCGATCTTCAGCACCTTGCGCACTTTCTCGAGCGGCATTGCGAGCTTCTCTGCCAGCTCTTCCGGCGTCGGCTCGCGGCCGATCTCATGCAGCATCTGGCGCGAGGTACGGACGATCTTGTTGATCGTCTCGATCATGTGCACCGGAATGCGGATGGTGCGCGCCTGATCGGCGATCGAGCGGGTGATCGCCTGCCGGATCCACCATGTCGCGTAGGTCGAGAACTTGTAGCCGCGGCGGTACTCGAATTTGTCGACCGCCTTCATCAGGCCGATATTGCCTTCCTGGATCAGGTCCAGGAACTGCAGGCCGCGATTGGTATACTTCTTGGCGATGGAGATGACGAGCCGAAGGTTCGCTTCCACCATTTCCTTCTTGGCGATCGCGGCCTCGCGCTCGCCCTTCTGCACCTGGTTGACGATCCTGCGGAATTCCAGAATCGAGATCGCCGTCTCGGTGGCGAGGTTCTGGATCTCGGCGCGCAGTTCCTTGATCGCGTCCTTCTCGTTCTTGGTGAATTCCTTCCAGCCGCGCGAGGTGAGATTCGCGATCGAGCGGGTCCAGTTCGGATCGAGCTCCGAGCCCTGATACTCCTTGAGGAACTCCTCGCGGCGCACGCCGTAGCTTTCGGCGAGCCGAAGCAGCTTGCCCTCGTTCTGCACCAGGCGCTTGTTGATGTCGTAGAGCTGCTCGACCAGCGCTTCGATGCGCGCGGTGTTGAGCGACAGCGACTTCACCGCCTTGATGAGCTGCTCCTTGAGCTCCTTCAGCCGGCGATCCTGGCTGGGCGAAAGCGTGCCGGCAGCCGCCAGCCGGTTCTCGACCTGCTGGTCCTGCAGCTTGCGAAGCTTCTTGTAAGTATCGGCGATGACGTCGAGCGTCTCCATCACCTGCGGGCGCAATTCCGCTTCCATCGCGGCCAGCGACAGGCTTGCCTCGTCCTCGTCGTCTTCCTCTTCTTCCAGCCCGCGCGTGTCGCCGCCGACATTGGTGATGTCGTCTTCTTCCTCGCGCGCCGCCGAGCGGCCGCGCGGCTTCTCTTCGGCCTTGGGCGCTTCCTCGACGCGTTCGACGACCGGCGCCTGCTTGGCCTCGGGGCCGGCATAGGTCGCCTCGAGGTCGATGATCTCGCGCAGCAGGATCTTCGATTCGTTTAGCTCGTCGCGCCAGATGATGATCGCCTGGAAGGTGAGCGGGCTCTCGCATAGGCCCGCGATCATCGTCTCGCGGCCGGCCTCGATGCGCTTGGCGATCGCGATTTCGCCCTCGCGCGACAGGAGCTCGACCGAGCCCATCTCGCGCAGATACATGCGCACCGGATCGTCGGTGCGGTCGGTCGGCTCTTTCTTGGTGGTCGTGGTGGCAACGGCGGTGCCGGTCTGCTCGGCAAGCTCGTTGGCGTCTTCCTCGGAGTCGGCGCCCGCGTCGCCGCCTTCCGCCTCCTCGCCCTGCTCGTCGTCCTCTACGACGTTGATGCCCATGTCGGACAGCATGGCCATCGTGTCCTCGATCTGCTCGGATGTCACTTCCTCCGAGGGCAGCACCGAGTTCAGTTCGTCCATGGTCACATAGCCGCGCTTCTTGGCGGCCTTGATCATCTTCTTGACAGCATCATCGGAAAGGTCGAGCAGCGGGCCATCTGTGGCGCCTTCACGTTCGGTCTCGACCTCTTCCTTTTCCTTTGTCGCCATTCTTTGTCGTCTCCAAGCGGCCGTAATCGAAGCCGCGTAAGCTGCCGGACCGGTCAAACCGGATGCGCTCGCCCCAGAACGCTTCTTACCGGGCCAGTGACCGCATCATCTCTTTTGTTTGCTGCCTGTCGTTGCCCCAAAACCGGTTCCACTTTTGGGCGACATGCATTAAGTCCAGATTAACCCTGGTATCTGTGGCAGGCCTTTTGCCTGTCCAGTCGCCAGAACCTTACATCGCTCAAAATTTCCCACCGACGCCGGGCACGGTTAACGTTTCGAATCGTCCTGATTCCGCCAATCTGCCAGAAGGTCAAGCGCCTCTGGCATGATTCGCATGAAAAAAGCGAATCAATTGCCCGACTTAGAGGCGTCGAATCGACGCGCCTTGAGCATTTCCACTTCATTTCGGGCCGACCTGGGCCTAAGCGCGCCCAGCCCTGCCCGACGAAACGCCGAACCCTTCGATCAGCGCTTCCGTTGCCTGTACATCGTTGAATTGCGCTTGAATCTCGACGAGATGCCGGAAGTTTTCGTCCGACGGGTCTGCATCGAGCGCCGCCTGCGCCTGTTTCAGCTCCCTATGTAAGGTGCGCGCGCTACGCTGCAAGTGCAGCGCTTGGTTGAAGGCGTCCCGGGCATCGTCAAGTCCCGCGGTTTCGAGCGCCGGCCACTGCCGCGCCCGCTTGATCAACGCCACGGCGCGTTCCCAGATGTCGCCGCATCCGGCGCGCTCGATGGTGGCGATGACCGCGCCGCGGTCGTCGGCCGCGTCATGCGCCATCGCGTCGAGGATGGCTGCATGCAGCCGCCTGAGATCCGAATTGGCAAGATCGAGGAATTCGACATGCGCGAAATTCTCGTCGATCAGCGGCGGATGGTTGACCAGCGCCACGATGATCGTCGCCTCGCGCACCGACATGGCCTCGCCCGTGCGCTTGACCAGCGCCGAGCGGCCGAGGCTTTCGGTGATGGCGGTGCGCGCGCCCGCAGCGCTCCGGCCAAACGCCCCGCCTGGCGCCGAACCTCTGCCGCGCTCGCCTGGCCGGCCGTCCTGGCGTCCCCCGTGTAGGCCTTGCCGCGCGCCGCGCTGCGAGCCGAAGAAGCTTAGGACGCGCTCGCGCATCTCCTGCTGATAGTGGTAGCGCAGGCTTTCGTCGCGGATGCGGCCGGTAAGCTCGCGCAGCGTCTTCTCGAGCTCCGCCCGCCGCTCCGGCGTCTCGAACACGCCGCCGGCCGTCTCGCGCATCCACAGAAGATCGGCGAGCGGCCGCGCTTCCGAAAGCACCGCGCGGAACGCGTCCGGCCCATCCGCTTTGACCAGATCGTCGGGGTCCTTGCCTTCGGGCAGCAGCGCGAAGCGTGCCGAGCGCCCGGGCTGGATCGCCGGCAGGGCAAGGTCGGCGGCGCGCCAGGCGGCCTTCAGCCCGGCCTGGTCGCCGTCGAAGCACAGCACCGGCTCCGGCGCCATGCGCCACAAAAGCTCGAGCTGGTTTTCGGTGAGCGCGGTGCCGAGAGGCGCCACGGCATTCTCGAAGCCGGCCTGTGCCAGCGCGATCACATCCATATAGCCTTCGACGGCGATCACCGTGCCGCCCTTGGCCACCGCTTTGCGGGCGCGGGCGAAATTGTAGAGGACGTTGCCCTTGTGGAAGAGCTCGGTCTCCGGCGAGTTCATGTATTTCGCCAAAGCGTCCGGCGCCAGCGCCCGACCGCCGAAGGCGATGATCCTGCCGCGCGAATCCGGGATCGGGAACATGATGCGGTCGCGGAACCAGTCATAGGAGACCGGGATGTCGTCGCCATGCCGCACGAGTCCGCAGGCCTCGATATCGGCCTTCGGCACGCCCTTGGCGGCGAGGTATTCCTTGAGCGCGTTGCGGCTGTCCGGCGCATAGCCGAGCCGGAAGGACTGCTGCGTCGCCGGCGTCAGACCGCGGTCGCGCAGATAGGCGCGGGCCTTGGCGCCCTCCGGTCCCTGCAGGCGCTCCTGGAAGAAGACCGTCGCCATCTCCATGACGTCGGTCAGACTGGCGCGTTCCTTCTCGCGCTTTTCTTCTTGGGCGTCGCGCACCGGCATCGGCACGCCGGCCATCTCGGCGATCCTTTCGACCGCTTCGGGAAAACTCATGCCGTCGAGCTCGGTCAGGAACTTGAAATGATCACCCGAGACCGAACAGCCGAAACAGTGATAGCGCCCCTTCTTGTCCTCGCAGTGGAACGACGGGCTCTTTTCGCCGTGAAATGGGCAGCACGCCCAATAATCGCCGCGCGATGCGTTGGACTTCTTCCTATCCCAGGAAACGCGTTGACCGATCACCGAAGAAATCGGCACGCGGTCGCGTATCTCGTCGAGGAAGGCGGGTGGAAAGCGCATCGGGAAAGGCTCGTTTACCCTCCATATAATCAAGCCGCTTGGGCGCGACGACTCGATAAGCCCAATCGTACCCGCTTTTCACAGACAAAAAGAAGGCGGCCGCGCGGCCGCCTTCCCGTCTTTCGGACCATTCCCCGCTCAGTGCGCGGCGATCGCGCCGAAGATGATACCGGAGACGAT
>NZ_RZSF01000264.1:0-9561 GCF_004023325.1 Mesorhizobium sp. M1A.F.Ca.ET.072.01.1.1
GTCGAGACACTGTCGGTGGAGCTGCCAATCTCCCCCCTTGAGGGGGAGATGCCCGGCAGGGCAGAGGGGGGCGCCTCGTGACCCCCTCCGCGATTTTGGAATCAGCACTCTATGTGACTGATCTGGCTGAGGCCGAAGCCTTCTACCGCGACATCCTCGGCCTGGATCCGCTGGGCAAGGTCGAAGGCCGCCACGTCTTCTTCCGCTGCGGCAACGGCGTGCTGCTCATCTTCAATGCCGAGGCGACGAAAATTCCGCCGGCGCCCGACGCCAGGCTGAAGGTGCCGCCGCACGGCACGGTCGGCGAAGGGCATCTTTGCTTCACCGCGACTGCGGCCGAGATCGCCGAATGGCGCAAGCATCTGGCGGCCAAGAACATCGCCATCGAAAGCGATTTCGAGTGGCCGCAGGGCGGACATTCGATCTATATCCGCGACCCTTCGGGCAATTCGATCGAGTTCGCCGAACCAAGGATCTGGGGTCTCTGAATGCATTCTTTGAACGGACAAAAGATCGTCGTCGCCAGCCACAATGAAGGCAAGCTGCGCGAATTCGCCGACTTGATGGCCCCGTTCGGCTTCGAGGCGAAGTCGGCCAAGGATTACGGCCTGCCGGAACCGGACGAGACCGGCACGACGTTCGAGGAGAATGCCTATATCAAGGCCTATGCAGCGGCCAAGGCCACCGGCCTGCCGGCGCTGTCGGACGATTCGGGGCTCTGCGTCGACGCGCTCGACGGGGCGCCCGGCGTCTACACAGCCAACTGGGCCGAGACGGCGGACGGCACACGCGATTTCGGCATGGCCATGCAGCGCACCGAAGTGGCGTTGCAGGAGGTCGGCGCGACCGAGCCGGCGCAGCGCACCGGGCGTTTCGTCGCCGTCATCTGCCTCGCCTTTCCCGATGGCGAGGCCGAATATTACCGCGGCGAGGCCGAAGGCACGCTGGTCTGGCCGCCGCGCGGCACGCTCGGCTTCGGCTACGATCCGGTGTTCCTGCCCAACGGCTTCGCCAAGACTTTTGGCGAGATGAGCGCCGAGCAAAAGCATGGCTGGAAGCCCGGCCAGGCAACAGCCCTGTCGCACCGCGCCCGCGCCTTCCAGAAGTTTGCCCAGGCCCGCTTGGATTTGGCGCGGCTGGATGTGGCGCGGCTCAGGTCAAAATGATTGGGACAGGCCAGACCATGCCGCTCGACCGCAGCCCCGGCTTCGGCGTCTATATCCATTGGCCGTTCTGCGCGGCCAAATGCCCTTACTGCGACTTCAACAGCCACGTTCGCCACCAGCCGGTCGACCAGGAGCGTTTTGCGCGGGCCTTCGAGACGGAGCTGAAGACCATGCGTGCCCGCACCGGGCCGCGCGAGGTGACCAGCATCTTCCTCGGCGGCGGCACGCCGTCGCTGATGAAGCCGGAAACGGTGTCAGCGGTTCTGGAAGCCGTAGCGAAGAACTGGACGGTGCCTGCCGGGATCGAGGTGACGCTGGAGGCCAATCCGTCCTCGGTCGAGGCGGAGCGCTTCCGCGGTTATCGGGCGGCAGGCGTCAACCGCGTCTCGCTCGGCGTGCAGGCGCTGAACGACAAGGACCTGCGCTTCCTCGGCCGGCTGCACAATGTCGAGGAGGCGCTGCACGCCATCGGGCTGGCGCGGGAAATCTTTCCGCGGCTCTCCTTCGACCTGATCTATGCGCGGCCCGGCCAGACGCCGGAGGCTTGGGCTTTAGAGCTTGAGGAAGCGATCGGGCACGCCGCCGACCACCTGTCGCTCTATCAGCTCACGATCGAGGAGGGCACGCCGTTCCATGCACTCCACTCAGCGCGAAAATTCGTCCTGCCCGACAACGACCATGCCGCCGACCTCTACGCGCTGACGCAGGAGGTGACCGCGGCGCACGGCCTTCCGGCCTACGAAATCTCCAACCACGCGCGGCCGGGCGCGGAAAGCCGGCACAACCTGACTTATTGGCGCTACGGCGAATATGTCGGCGTCGGACCGGGCGCGCATGGCCGCTTCGTCGAGAACGGCCGCCGCACCGTGACGGTCGCGGAAAAAATGCCGGAGACCTGGGCCAACCTGGTCGAAGCCAGGGGCCATGGCGTCACCGGCGGCGAGGTGCTGACGCGCGCCGAAGAAGCCGACGAGTTCCTATTGATGGGGCTGCGGCTGGCCGAAGGCATCGACCTCCAGCGCTACGAGACGCTTGCCGGGCGTAGTCTGGCGAGCGACCGATTGTCGGTGCTGCAGGAAGAGGGGCTGGTGGCGCCGGTCGGCAACGCCCGCCTCCGCGCCACGACCGCCGGCATGATCGTGCTCGATGCGGTGGTGGCAGACCTCGCGCGGTGAAAAAGGTTCTCTTCGTCTGCAGCCAGAACCGCCTGCGCAGCGCCACCGCCGAACAGGTGTTTTCCAGGCGCCGCGACCTCGAGGTCGAATCGGCCGGCACCAATCACGACGCGGACAACCCGCTGACGCATGAGCTGGTCGCGTGGGCCGAGATCATCTTCGTCATGGAGAAGGCACATCGCGTCAAGCTGCAGAAGAAGTTCCGGTCAAGCCTGATGCGGGCACGGGTGATCTGCCTCGACATCCCGGACAACTATGCGTTCATGGATCCGGAACTGGTGCGGCTGCTCGAGGCGAAGGTCACTAAATATCTGGGCTGAATGGCGTCAGGCGCCAAGCATGGCGCTTCGCTCCTCGCTCCGCCTGGGATGAGGCGAGAGATCGCGAAGCGTCGCAACTGCTCTAGGCGTCGTGCTTCTGGCGCTGCTTCCCGCGATCCTTTTCCGCATGCGCGTCGCCGGAACGGCCTTGCTTCAGGTCGGTCTTGTCGCGGCGGTTCCCGTGCTGGGCGGCGATCGGATGGGAAGGAATGCCCTCGCGGGCGGTCTTGCTTTCGAGTCGTGTGATGAAAATGTCGAAGCGATTGGGCATCGTCCGGTCAGTGCTCCGTCGTGCTTTCGGTTTCGGTCGAGGCGTCTTGAACCGCGGGGCTTGGAAGCGGCTTCATCACTTCCTTGTCCTTTGTTCTGGCGGAAGGTTCCCGATCCTCCAAACCGGCAACCTTCTCCGATCCGGCAAAGCGCTTGCAGCCCGAATAATAGGGCGTGAAAGCGTCTTGAATGATCAGGCTGTCCATCCTGTCCTCCTCCTCGGGAATCAGGGGTAAAATCCGCCTTACGCGGTTTGGTTCCGCATCGTGGCAAAGGCATGGCGATTCCCCCGCGTCGCCATCACGTTTTGCAACCGCAGATCAGCCGTGGCAAACAGTGGCGCGTGGGGAGGGCCTCAATTGACCGGCGACAAACGCAGTTATGTGATCGGGCAGACCGAGATTGCGGCGCGGCCGCTGGAGCCGGCGCTCTATCTGGTGGCGACGCCGATCGGCAATCTCGCCGATGTCACGCTGCGTGCGCTGGAGACGCTGGCCGGCGCCGACATCGTTGCCTGCGAGGATACGCGCGTCTCGCGCGTGCTGCTCGAACGCTACGGCGTTCGCCGGCGCACCACGGCCTATCACGAGCACAATGCCGCCGAGGCCGGGCCGAGGCTGATCGAGTCGCTCGCTGCCGGACAGAGCGTGGCGCTGATCTCGGATGCCGGCACGCCGCTGGTTTCCGATCCCGGCTACCGGCTGGTCGGCGAGGCGCTGGAGCGCGGCATCCGCGTTATTCCGGTGCCCGGACCGTCGGCGGCGCTTGCCGCGCTGACCGCTTCCGGCCTGCCTTCCGACGCCTTTCTGTTCGCCGGCTTCTTGCCGGTCAAGGCAGGCCAGAGGCTCACCAAGCTCGAAAGCTTCAGGCAGGTGCCGGCGACGCTCATCTTCTATGAATCGCCGCGCCGGCTGGCCGAGACGCTTGGCGCGATGGTGCAAGTGCTTGGCGGAGCGCGCAAAGCGGCGATCGGCCGCGAGCTGACCAAGGCGTTTGAGGAGATGCGAACGGGGACGCTCGGAGAGCTTGCCGATCACTACGCGGCGGCCGAGACGCCCAAAGGCGAAATCGTGGTCTGCGTCGGCCCGCCGGAGGCGGCCGAGGACCAGCCGGCCGACATCGACCGGCTGCTGTTGTCTTTAGCCGCCGAAATGCCGGCCTCCAAAGCGGCGGCGGAAGCGGCGAAAATGACCGGTGGCCAGAAACAGGCGCTCTACCGCCGGCTGATCGAGCTGAAGGCGGACGGCGGTGGCTGAGCGCACCGTCGTTTATCGGCGAAAAGCCTATCGGCGCGGCCATCGCGGCGAATGGCTGGCGGCGCTGGCGCTGATGCTGAAGGGTTATCGCATCCTTGCGCGCCGCCATCGCACAAAGCTCGGCGAGATCGACCTGATCGCCAGGCGCGGCGACCTTGTACTGTTCGTCGAGGTCAAGGCGCGGCGGACGCTGATGGAGGCGATGGAAGCGATCGCCCACGCCTCGGAACGGCGCATCGAGGGTGCCGCCGACCTCTGGCTGTCGCGACAGCCGGACTATGGCCGGCTGTCGGTACGCTTCGACATGGTGGCGGTGCTGCCCTGGCGCTGGCCGGTGCATGTCGAGAATGCGTTTTACGGGCGGAATTGAGAGGCTTACCTTCCCAACTCATGGGAGGGTAAGCTCACCCCCAGATCATCAGCGCCACCAGTCCGAGCCCGCCAACCACCAGCCGCCACCAGCCGAACAGTGAATAGCCCCTGCGCGAGACGTAATCGAGCAGGAAGCGCACCACGAAGAGCGCGGTGACGAAGGCGGCGATGAAGCCGACGGCAATGATCGGCAGGTCGGCCGAGGTCAGCACGTTGCGGTTCTTGAACAGATCGAAGGCGAAGGCGCCGACCATGGTCGGCATGGCGAGGAAGAAGGAAAACTCCGCCGCCGCGCGCTTGTCGACGCCCAAGAGCAGCGCGCCGACGATGGTCGAGCCGGAGCGCGAGGTGCCGGGTATCAGCGACAGGCACTGGAACAGGCCGATCTGCAGGTAAAGCCTGGTCGGAAAGCGTTCGACGTCGCGGTAGACGGGCTTCAGGTTCATGCGGTCGACGGCGAGCAGCACCACGCCGCCGATGACCAGCATGATGCAGATCAGGCGCGGCGATTCGAACAGGAAAGTCTTGATGAAGTCATGCGCCAACGCGCCGATGACCGCCGCCGGCAGGAAGGCGATGAGGATGCCAATGGCGAAATGCCTTGTCAGCCGGTCATGCGGCAGTTCGAGCAGCATCTTCCAGAGGCGGCGGAAATAGACGCTCAAGATCGCAAGAATCGCGCCGAGCTGGATCAGGATCTCGAAGGCCTTGCCGGTCGAATGGAAGCCGAGGAAATGGCCGGCGAGCAGGATGTGGCCGGTCGACGAGACCGGGATGAATTCGGTCAGGCCCTCGATCAGACCAAGCAGCAGCGCTTCGACGATGGTCTGGCTTTCCATGGCAACCTCTGCTTCGAGTGACGGCTAAGGGGAAGGGCTTGCTTGTCATGGCGCGGAAGTCCCCCTATAGGTCGCAACACCTGACAGTCCCTGGAATCGGGCCGCCAAGACTTACCGGCGCTCACACCGATTCGCCAGTGTGGCAATCCGGAATTCGCCGCACGTCGGAGCAGCGCACTGTGCGAATGCCGGATTCTGAGCCACACTGTCAACTTTGAGTTCTAGTGTGGTTTTGGATTTGAAGTTCCTGGACGCTGATGCCATTGAGGGTGCAGGAACTTCAAATCCACCACACTAGTGCGCCCTATCATCGCGGAACCATGCTGACGCTTTTTCACCACCCGATGTTCGCCACCTGCCGGTTCGTCCGCCTCGCCTTCGGCGAGTATGGCGAGGAACTGGCCCTGATCGAGGAGAAGCCCTGGACCCGGCGCAAGGAGTTTCTGGCGCTCAATCCGGCCGGCACGCTGCCGATCCTGCTGGCCGAAGGCGATGTGCCGATCGTCGGCGCCATGGTGATTGCCGAATATCTTGACGAGACACGCGGGGTGCTGAAGCGCGACAGGCGGCTGTTTGCCGAGGACCCGATGCAGCGCGCCGAAATCCGGCGACTGACCGACTGGTATCTCAGCAAGGCCGAAAGCGAGGTCACCCGCCATCTGGTGCGCGAGCGGGTGCTGAAGCCGGTGATGCCGGAGACGGCGGGCGGCGGCTCACCCGATTCGGGCGCGATCCGCGCCGCGCGCGCCAACATCCGCCAGCACATGAAATACACCAACTGGCTGGCCGGCACCCGTCATTGGCTGGCCGGCAACAAGGTGACATATGCCGACCTCGCCGCGGCCGCGACGCTTTCCGTGCTCGACTATCTCGGCGAGATCGACTGGCGCGAGCACGCGGCGGCGCGCGAATGGTATACTCGCGTGAAATCACGGCCGTCGTTCCGGCCGCTGCTCACCGATCGCGTGCGCGGCCTGTCGCCGGTATCGCATTATGCGGACCTCGATTTCTGACACGACGAAGCTGCGCGCGCTGATCGACGCGGAGGCGCGCCGCGCCGGCTTCGACGCCGTTGCCGTCACCCGGCCGGACGCGATCCCGCTGGCTCCCGCGCGCCTGACCGAGTTTGTCGCCGAGGGATTTCACGGCTCGATGGACTGGATCGCCGAGACGATCGGGCGGCGCGCCGAGCCTTCGACGCTGTGGCCGGAAGTGCGTTCGATCATAGTGCTCGCCATGAACTATGGTCCGGACCGGGATCCGCGCGATGTCCTCGACAAACACGATCGCGGTGCGATCTCGGTCTACGCGCAAAATCGCGACTATCACGATGTGATGAAAGGTCGGCTGAAGGAAATCGCGGGCAAGATCGTCGCGCGGGCCGGCGGCGACGTGAAGGTCTTCGTCGACACGGCGCCGGTGATGGAAAAGCCGCTTGCCGAAGCCGCGGGGTTGGGCTGGCAGGGCAAGCACACCAACCTGGTGAGCCGCGAGCATGGCTCATGGCTGTTCCTCGGCACCATCTTCACCACGGCCGAGCTTGAGCCGGACAAAGCCGAGCTCGACCATTGCGGCTCCTGCCGCGCCTGCCTCGACATCTGCCCGACCGATGCCTTCCCGGCGCCCTACCGGCTCGATGCGCGGCGTTGCATCTCCTACCTCACCATCGAGAACAAGGGGCCGATCCCGCGCGAATTTCGCGAGGCGATCGGCAACCGCGTCTATGGCTGCGACGACTGCCTCGCCGTGTGTCCGTGGAACAAATTCGCCAGCGTCGCCGCCGAGGCCAAGCTTGCCGCTCGCGAAGATCTGCGCGAGCCACGGCTGTCGGAGCTGCTGTTGCTCGACAATACGACGTTCCGCTCCTTTTTCTCGGGCTCGCCGATCAAGCGCATCGGCCGCGACCGTTTCATCCGCAACGCGCTGATCGCCGCCGGCAATTCGGACGATGCTTCGCTGACGCCGGTCGCGCGCGGCCTGATCGACGACGGCTCGCCCCTGGTGCGGGGTGCGGCAGTATGGGCGCTATCGCGACTGATGCCGCGGCGCGATTTTGCGGAGCTCGCCGCATCGGCCTTGCAGGTCGAAGGCGATGCAACGGTGCGCGAGGAATGGCTGTCAGCGCTGCCGGTTCCCGCAAAGGACCATTGAAGAAGAGGATTTAATTGATGGGCGAGAGACGCTTCTTCATTTTCGGCGCCGGCTATTCCGGCAAGGCTTTTGCGAGAGCCAATGAAGATGGCGCGCCGATCCTTGGGACGACGCGATCGCCGGGAAAGTTCGAGGCCTTGCGAGAGGCGGGCATCGAGCCGTCAAGCTTCGACGGTTCGTTGACGGCGGAAATCAGCGACGCGCTTCGGCACACAACACATCTTATCATCTCGGTCGCCCCGGACGAAGCGGGCGATCCGGTGCTCAACGCGGCAGGCGAGGCGATCCGGGCCAAGATGCCGGCGCTCAAATGGATCGGCTATCTTTCCACTGTCGGCGTCTACGGCGACCATGGCGGCGCCTGGGTGGACGAGAGCGCCGAGTGCAGGCCGGTTTCGAAGCGCTCGGTAATGCGGGTGGCGGCCGAACAGGAATGGCTGGCTCTTGGGCGGGAAATCGGAAAGCCGGCAGCGATCCTGCGGCTTTCCGGCATTTACGGCCCGGGCCGCAACGCGCTGGTCAATCTCGAGGACGGCACCGCGAGGCGCCTGGTCAAGCCCGGCCAGGTCTTCAACCGCATCCATTGCGAGGACATCGCCAGCGCCCTGTGGCACCTGGCCGATAGGAATCGCGGCGGCATCTTCAATGTCACCGACGACGAGCCGGCGCCGCCGCAGGATGTCGTCGCCTACGCCGCCGGGCTGATGGGCGTGGAGGCGCCGCCGGAAATCCCCTTCGAAACCGCGCAACTTTCGCCCATGGCGCGGTCCTTCTACGGCGAGAACAAGCGCGTCGCCAACGCCGCGATCAAAGCGGCCGGCTACAGCTTTCGTTTGCCGAATTATCGGGTGGCGCTGGAGCGGATGTGGGCCGACGGCAACTGGCGGGACGGAGAGCCGCGCAGCCCGATGAAACGCTCGTGAGCGAAGCGACGTGCATTGGCGTGATATGATTCGCGCCTGAACTGCGTCGCCAAGGTTTGATTTATGCATGTCTTTGTCCCGAAACCGGGTCCCACTTTCGGGAGACATGTTTTAGCATGCCGCCTGAGATTGCGTCGTGCCACTGGAGAGGGGACCCGACCTGATGACGTTGCGACCGCTGCCCGACAGGAAGCCGTTCCTGACCGCCGCGCTTGCCCTGGTGACCTTAGCCGGGCTGGCGGCGGCCGCGATCTCGGCCGAACCGCGCGCAAAAGACCTGTTCGGCGCCAAGAAGCTGCCGGCGGTGGCGCAAGCGCAATCCTTCGGCTTTTACTCAAGAGGCTGCTTCGCCGGCGGCGTCGCCTTGCCGGTGGACGGGCCGAGCTGGGAGGTGATGCGCCCCTCGCGAAACCGCCGCTGGGGCCATCCGGCGATGATTGCGCTGATCGAGAAGCTCGCGCGAGACGCCCAGGCGGATGGCTGGCCGGGGCTGCTGGTCGGCGATGTCTCGCAGCCGCGTGGCGGCCCGATGACGACCGGCCACGCCTCGCACCAGATCGGCCTCGATGCCGACATCTGGCTGACGCCGATGCCGCGGCGCCCGCTGACCATGGCGCAGCGCGAGAGCATGAGCGCGACGCTGATGGTCGACGAGAAGACGCATCTGGTGAAGGACGCGCTGTGGACGCCGGCGCATACGCGGCTTTTGAAGCGCGCGGCGAGCTACCCGGAGGTCGAGCGCATCCTGGTCAATCCGGGCATCAAGAAGAAACTTTGCGACACGGTCACCGGCGACCGCTCCTGGCTGCGCAAGATCCGCCCGTTCTGGGGCCATGACTATCATTTCCACATGCGCATCGGCTGCCAGGCGGGCTCGCCCGGCTGCAAGGGGCAGGAGGCGACGCCGGCCGATGACGGCTGCGGCAAACCGCTTGCCTGGTGGTTCACCGAGGAGCCGTGGCGGCCCAACAAGAACCCGGATGCGCCGAAAGCGCGCGATCTGATGACGATGGCCAATTTGCCGAAGGAGTGCCAGGCGGTGCTTGCAGCGCCGGACGCGCCTTCTCTGGAAGCCGTTACCTATCAGGG
>NZ_RZSF01000265.1:0-9545 GCF_004023325.1 Mesorhizobium sp. M1A.F.Ca.ET.072.01.1.1
GATGGCCGCTGGAAGACGGTCGGGCATCCAGTCACCTACGCCGCCACGTCGCCCTCGCTCTGCATCCTGGAGAAGCTTGTCCACGTTGAAGACCCGGCATTGCTGCCGGCGCTCGCCATGGTGGCATACGATATCCCGGATGAGATACCGGCATCGCATCGATCCGTCGGTGATCTTCCTGCAGATTGGCGCCAACAGGAAGCCATGACGCAGCGCCTTGGCGACGAATGGCTCACCGCAAATGATACCGCGCTGCTCTTTGTTCCGTCGGCAATTGTACCGATCGCGGATAGCCCTGACCGCAATGTCCTTCTCAATCCACGCCATTCTGCGGCTGCAACGATGCGGATCGCTCGCGCCGAACGATTCGAGCTGGATGTCCGTCTACTTAGGGAATGATGATCGAGATCGAACCCTAAAATCTTACGTCAGCAGAAAAAAGACAGGCTTTGGGAGGGCTGGTAAATATGAAGGCCAGAAGTTCCTGCGCGGGAAGGGCTGGGGCAAAAGCAGGCGAGCTGTGCCCGCTGCGTAGGGGCGAGGAGATTTCTTGCCGCCGGCAGAAATCTGGGATCCGGTTCGCGTCAGCCGCTTGAAATCATTGATTTCGCGAACAATCTTTGCATCTGCAGCGATCGCAGTGGCGGCTGGGGCCGGATTTTGGCAGGCCGTCCTCTCACGAACAGTTGGGGATGCTTATGGGTGTCGGCCGAGGCCGCAATGAAAAATGCTGGTGCGGATCGGGTCGCAAGTTCAAGCATTGCCATCTTCATCGCGAAGAACAGGTGCCACTGCAACCTTGGGAAGCCGAAAAGGCTTTCCGGGAAGAATTTCGAACGCCCCTCTGCTCAGCTCCGACAGCCGACCATCAGCAGTGTAGCGGCAAGATCATCCGTGCCCACACCGTTCCTCGATCGGGCAGCTTGAACCGCATCGCCCGCGATGGGCATGTCTACGCGTTTGTCCCTTCTCTACAGAATTTGACCAAATACAACGGCAAGCTTGAGCCCGAGCTTGTGGGCGTGCGAAGTGCCTCGACCTTCACCGGCTTTTGCTCGACCCACGACGATGCGATCTTTGCGCCGCTCGAGAAAGCAGTGTTTTCGGCCACGCCGGAACAATGCTTCCTGCTCGGCTACCGTGCCTTCGCTCGTGAGGCCTATACCAAGGAGAGCGCGGCCCGGATGCTGCCCGTCCAAAGGTCGGCCGACCGCGGTCGAGATATTAGCGACCAGGTCGGAATGCAGATGTTCAACAAGCTGTACGAAGTGGGGATAGCGGCCGGTCTCGCTGATACCCGAGCCCAGAAGGCCGAGTATGACAGGCTCCTTCTTCAGCGGGATTTTGCGAGCGTGCGTGCTTATGTCGTCGAATTTTTAGAGCCGCCACCTGTGATGTGCGCAGCCGGATGGATGCCCTCGACGGATTTCGCCGGCGATATGTTGCAGGATCTCGCCGCGCCGGGCCGTCTTGCATCAATGTCATTTACATCATTTGCGACCGGCAGCGGTGGCGCCGTAGTGTTTCAATGGCTCGCCTGCGACGACGAGGTTTGTGACCGGTTCGCCCGGTCGGTCGAGGCGATCGACGACGCCGAGCTATCTTCGGCCATGGTGAGGCTGATGTTCGAGTATTTCGAAAATGTGCACATATCACCCAACTGGTGGGAATCGCTGCCCGCAGAAACGAGTGTTTCGCTGGTGGAACGGATGGCGCGATCGGCGAATCCGTTCCGCAGCCAGATCGCCAAGCCGCTCCTAGATGATGGAGTGAACGTTGGCGAATGGAAGATCACCCGGAGGTTCCGGGTCGGCGTCCGGCGGAATGATAGCCAAGCTGCATAATGCGGAAAGCCGGTACATTTGAGTGCACGAATTTGCGGAGACTGTTCGCGCTTCGCTGTATCGGGCATTGGCCGGCCGTCGAGCTTTTTCTGAAGGTGGCCATTGAGAACATCATCTCTTCGAGCGCCTTCATGACATCGCCCTCGGCATAGTGGGATGTGTGATAGGGGTGAGATATGGAACTGGTTGTCGCAGAGCAGAAGGACTTGGATTTCATCGAGTCGTGGCTTCAGGAAGAGGAAGAGGTCTATCAGGCACGGCTTTCGGCAGATGCCTGGTCAGAAGGCTTTGAGAGAGGATTCTGGTGCAATATTCGGGTGATACGAAACAGCTTCGAGAATGGCGAACTGAAGGTCGTTCGAGTCGGCGGAAAAGCCGTCGCCTTTCACCTGGGGGAGTTTAATTCGCCTGGCATCACCGAGGTCCATCCGGACTTCCGAGGGCAGGGCATTGGGACGGTGATCGTGCGGCTGGTTTTGGAACGTGCAAACACGAACGAAGCCTGCTTCCTCCACGTCGAATGCATCTCTGAAAAGTCGCGCAGGTTCTGGTCTAAGTTTGGCTTTTCCCCGGACGCTGGGTCTCCGAATGACCTCTACATGACGCTACGGCATACTTTGCCACTGCCGCGGCAGGCGGACCGCATGCTGACCGTGAGCTTTTTTGACGAGGTGGGCTGGTACAGGGGCACGCCTTACAAACGCGTGGACATTCCGTGCATCGTGGAAGACAGGCAAATCCTGCTGTCCGAGATTTGCCACGATCAAATAAACGGCCGCAGGCCCGGCGGTGACCGCCATGTCCAGGTTCAGATAGGTGATCGGGTCGTATTCGAGGGATGGTTAGGTGACGAGAACACGAAGGCCTTCGGATTCGAGGAAGGCAATAACTATTCAATGATCGCCAAGCGGTTCAGTCCGCCGGTGGGCGCGGATTTAACATAAATGACGATTATCCGAACGATATCAATTGCTTAGTTCCATAAGCTATCTTATGCAACTTTAAATTGTTCAACTTGGACAGTTCGATGAGGAGTTGTGCGCTGTGTTGGCGGGCAGATCAGAAGATACGCATCGACGTTTGGGGGACGATGCGCGGTCGCCTGGCGAAACCCAGCTAAATGAGCCAGCTGGAGGGTCAAGCGACTTCCAACCCAAATTCCGGACTTGCGTCCGGGACAGTCTCATCAAAAATGGCCGACCAATCCCTCGCACTCTCCTTAGATTTGGCGACCACTAATGTCTTCAGTCGAGCCGCAGCTGAGTCGAAACGAGCTTCGAGAGCCGGTTCTGAGGGACCTCGATGTCCCGATTTTCCAGACGCGACGGGCGCTGTGGCTTTCTTATCGGTGCTTTCCGACGACGAGCCAGTTGCCGCGATAGTACGTGGTGGATGAGATGGGATTTGCTTCCCCTCTCCCAAATTCCCAAAGGTCTCGGTGGTGGCAGGCACGGGCCTCGGGGGCAAGAATTCCGTCGCGGGCACAGCGGGGACGTGGTTGCGTGAGAAAGCCTCCTGCTCTCGAAATGGCTTTGTGGCAAAGAAGCGTAGCTTGTCGGCAAGGACTGGATTCTGGCCTTCGGCCAACACAAGCATTTTTTCGGAAGGGAGCTGACGGATCTCCTGTGGCATCATGAGGTCGCGCTCCCTCAACTGCTCCACCTTGGTGCGGCGATGGAGGCCCATCAGCTCTATCGTTCGGGACTCCGTCCTGTAGCGCACGGTACGCCGTCCAAGGCTCTTTGACACGGCTTCTGCCGTTGCCTGATCGTTCGCGCCAAGCACGAGTTGGTACCCGCAATTGCCCATCAACGATTGCCGGGCAGTTTCACCATAGATTTCGTCGAGATTCTTCAAGTCCTGGACGATGAAAGCCATCTTGATGTTGTAACCGGCGACATAGGGCAGCTTGCTGGTAATCTCCGTGAGCTTCTTTAGCTGGCGGAACTCGTCGAGGAGAAAATAGACCGGCAGCGATCGGCGATCATGTTCAAGCAGCAGCGTGTCGAGCGTCTGTTGGACGAAAAGTGCCAACAGCGGTCTTAGCAGCGTGATGTCAGTGATGTTCGGCGCCAGATAGATCGAGATCGGCCTGTATTTCAGGGCGCGCAGGTCCATGTCGGTGACGGACGTCGCCGCGACCACCCGCTCATTGCGGAACGGTCGCAGCGCCTTCTGGATGTCGAGCAGCGCGGATGCTGCGGCGCGTTCTGAAAGCGCGATGTAGGCGTTGAAGCTTTCCTCGGTGAAGCGCGAAAGGTTTGGTTCTTTCTCCTTGATCAAGCCCATGAGCGCCTGCAGGTTCACGCCGCTGTTGAAGAAGGCCGTGACCTCGCCGAGATTGCGGCGACCGCGATAAAAGACGCTCTCGTTGATGTAGCTGATCGCGCCGGCCATCACCTGCTGTGCCGTCGCCTGCCAGATCGAGTTTTCGGAATCGATGCTTTCGGGAACGAGAATGCTTGCGATGTTCTGAATGTCGGTGGTGCGGTCCCCGCGGTCGGTTCGGATGAAATCCAGCGGGTTGTAGCGGTGGGTCCGGTCCGATCCCGGCGCAAAGAGGAAAACCTGGTTGCCTCTCGATTTGCGATAGCCGGCGGTCGAGCGGAATATCTCGCCCTTGAGGTCGGTGACGATCATGGACCCTTCATGGGTGAGCGCGTTCGGAATGACGTAGCAAGCTCCCTTCCCCGAGCGCGTCGGACCGATGACCAGATGATGACGCTCGTCATCGGCACGCAGGATCTGGCGGCCAAACCGCCCGAGGATATGCCCCTTACGTCGAAACCATTTGCCGCGGCGAAGCGACATGGCATTTTGAAAATGTGCGTCGCCGAGCGGATTGGACACGGGCCGCAGACCGACATAGGCGACAATGCCGGCGACGAAGAGCGCGGGGACGGCGGCTCCGAGACCAACCCGCCGCAGGACAGGATTGTCGGGGTAGAGCACGAACTGCTGAAGAGGTGCCCATGGGTTCGTGGTGATCGTGGCTTGGAGGATGCGGCCGTCACTATAGAGGAGCTTCAGCGCCAGGCCATAGCCAATCAGCCAGATGGCGAAGGCGATCGCCAGGCAGAACAGGGCATAGGCGAGGCGCAGGGAGCCGGTCATGCTCATGCCATGCGCGCGAAGTAGATTTCCGAAACACCGCGGCGGCCGCCGTCGCGGCGGAGCTGGATGACGATCGGGATCACGCTTCGGATGTAGGAGATCAGGTCCGCCTTCGGGTAAGCGGCTGAGAGGCCCGACTGCATGACCATCATCGCAAGCTGCTCATAAGCGCCGAGCGGGGTATCGGCATGCACTGTTGTCATCGAGCCGGGGTGCCCGGTGTTGATGGCGCGAAGGAAGGAAAATGCTTCCGATCCCCTTACCTCGCCGACGAACAGGCGGTCGGGCCGCATTCGAAGCGAGGCCTCGAGCAGACTTTGGATCGTCACGCTGGCGGTACCCTGGTCGCCTTTTGACGCCAGTAGATGCACGGCATTCGGCTGCGGCGGAAACAGCTCCCGCGTATCCTCGAGCGTGATGATGCGCTCACGCTCGTCGACCGATTTGAGGCAGGCATTGAGGAAAGTCGTCTTGCCGCTCGAGGTGCCGCCACTAATGAGGACCGAGACGCGGTTCGTGATCGCGGACCGTATGAAGCCATAGAAATTCTCCTTGCGCAGAAGCTCGATCAACTCGCGGTCGACATCGCTCACGCCACCGATGGCTACGGAAACATGGTCGAAGGCGCCCTTGTCGCGATAGTCGTCGAGGCTGAAATCGCTGACGACCTGCTTGCGCAGCGAGACGACGCCTCCATCGGGCGCCGCCGGCGGCAGAACGACCTGGATGCGCTCGCCGGTCGGCAAGGCGGCACTTAGGACCGGGCTAGCCGGACTGATGAACTGGTTCGTCGAGGCCGCGACGCGTTCGCCGATGTTGACGATCTCTGCCGTCGTCAGCTCCGGCACGGAAAAGGACGCCATATGCTCGTCACCCAGCCGCTCGACATAGACTTGGCCTGGCCGGTTGATCGAGATTTCGACGACACGCGGATCATCGCGAAATGGCTTGAGCGGCTCCAGCGCGCGGTAGAGAAAATAGTGGCGATCGCTGCGGCTGAACTCAGTTGAGACCACGTTCATGATGGATCTCCTTGAGCGCCTCGGATACCGGATCATCGTAGAGCGCGGAAAAGTCGAGATCCTGCCGCACGAAAACGAAGATACGTTCGCCCTGCGCTACGCTGATGGTCGGCGGAATCTTGAGGCTGTCGCCGAGGGCCTGGTTGGCCATGTCGGAGAAGGTCTGCGCGAGCGTGGTGCGGGCAATGTCCTCTGCGCGCTGACCGTTGTCGCTGTTGTTGTTCACGGATTGGCTGCCGTAGCCGGTCAGGTAGCTGGCGCCACCGCCGACGATCGAGAGAAGGATCGCCGCGCCAAAGCGTTCCCGGAACTTGTTGTCGACTTGGCCCGTCAGGCCGGAACGGCCGAGGCTGTCGGCGCCGATGGAATCGAGACGAACGCTGACGCCGTCATCGCGCAGCATCCTTGTCCAGATTACGAAGATCCGCTTTTGGCCGCGCACGATGTCGGACTGATATTCGCCGATGAGGCGCGTGCCTGTCGGAATGAGAACGCGACGCCCGTCAAAGGAATAGACGTCCTGTGAGACGATGGCGCGGATTTGGCCAGGCAGGTCGCTGACGATGGCGGTCTCCAGAATGCCGGGGATCAGCGTTCCTTCCGGCACCAGCGCATCGATGCGGTCGATTTGTCTCGCCTTTGCCGTGCGGTCGCCCAGACTGATCGCCGCCGCCAGGAACTTGCTGTTGCGATCCTCGCCGGCGACCGTAGCGCCCTGCCCTTCCCCAGCCGCCGATCCAAGCTGCTCGCCGCTCGAGCCTTTGTTGTCAAAGACGACCATGTTCGAGCGGTAGCGCTTCGGGAATTCATCCTCAGGCGGTAGCGCTGCTGTATCAGGTGCGGGCGCCCCCGCGGGCGGTGGCGGAGGCGGGACGTTGAACTCCGTCGTGTCGGAACGCTCTTCCTCCTTCGCCGGCGGTGGGGGTGGCGGCGGGATTTGAAGGACTTCCGGCTCCGCCGGTTTAGGCTGCGGCTCGCCATCGCGCACAAAGGATGGCGGCCGAAACGTGGTGGTGGAGAACTCTTCGTCGCCGGTGAGCATATCACGCTGCTGAGGCCGCCCGCCGGCAACGACGAAATAGCCCGCGACCATGCCAATCAGGATGAGCGCGCCGCCGCCGATGAGCTGCTTGCGCCGAACGCTTCTGTCCGCGATCGCCGACTCGTCGCGGCTCGCCAGGACCTCGAGCTCAGGAGTGCGCTGGATCAATTGCCGCTCCTCCTGCGCTTCGTCGCATGAAGATCCTCGACCGGTCCAAGGATACCGGGATCAGGCGCGCCGAAATCGGGTTTTCTGAGATTGAAGATGCAGACCCATTGGTCGCCGTCGCGAAGGGTGAACTGCGTGGCCGTTCCGTCGACGACGATGTAGTCGCCCTCTTTGCGGAAGTTTTCCAACGTCTCCGAGAAATCGGGGTTGACGGCGAAGATCGCTGGCACACGACGGTCGAATTTGAAGAAGGTCTTGGCGCCATCATCGAAGATCATGAACGGCTTCAGCCGCGCATCGCCGGAAAATGAATAGTCGATATTGACGTTGGCCTTGTCGATGCCGGCAATATTCGGCCAGGCAGCGCGCTGCTCGGCCTCCTTGCGCAGCGCCGCATTAAGATTCTTTTCAGGGTAGACGAAGCGGATGCCGAAGACTTCCCTGCCCGCCTCCGGAGCGTTGTCGCGCAGTTCCAGATAGTAGATGCGCTTGTCCGTGACGACGTTCATGTTGGTGGCCACGTTCTTGGCGATCGGCTTCACAAAGAGGATGTTGCCCTTATCGGCCGGGACGACCTGCCAGCTTTCGGTGTCGCCGAGCGAGATCGTCTGGAATTTCTCGTCCTCGTCGAAAATGATCATGGTCGAGATGCCGTAGGTGGCGAAGACCTGGACGACATTGTTCTCCTGATAGACCACGCTGGTGATGCGTCGATCGAGAGACCCGCCTTTTGGCGTTTGCGCCGCGATGGCGGCGGAGCCGAAGGCGACGAGGCATAATGCCGTGGCGAGGACCACTCCCTTCCTCATCACGGGCTCCCCGGCGTCACGGTCTCCTGGTCGCGGCGATAGTCGTAGACCTGGAAGCCGAGCGGGTTCTCGAAACGCCATTCGTTCTTGATCGGCGTGTCGGTGTAGCGGTAGCGCACGACGGAGATCCAATGACGGTCGACGGCCTCGGTCTCGCTTTTCTCCGTGGTTGAGAAACGCACGATCGCCGTCGAATTGTTTGGAAAGCTGACCGACTTGACGTCGACCAGGACCCGCTTCAGCTTGCCATAGACTTTGGCGGGGTTTTGCGGATTGGCGGCGCTGTAGAGCGCCTGCAATTCGCGGGCGGCATCGCCTGTCGAAAGAAGTGCTGCGATCCCGAAATTTTCCTCGATCGCGTAGGGATCGTATCCCTCGCGGCTGCGGATATAGCGTACGACATTGGCCTGCGTCACTGCTTCCTGCTCGGTGAGATTGGCCGGCCGGGTCAGGCCCGACTTCAACTCGATGTAGCCGGTGTTCCTGTCGACCTCGACCAGGTACGGTTCGAAGCTCTTGAGCGGCAGCATCAGGACGACCGCCAGAAGGCTGAGTGCTGCAATGCTGGCAAACACCAGAGCGAAGAACCAGGCGATGCGGCTCGAGCGTTTCGCCCGCTTGATGATCTCTGCCTCCCAGATATCGCCTTGCTGGAAGTACGATCGCAGTCTGTCGTCGGTGCTGTCTGCCATGCTTTCCGTCGAGGTTGGTTCGGACACTCATTGGTCGGGCTCGAGCGCCTATCCGGGCGTTCCATTAGCTGTGATGGCGCGCTGCATGGCCTCGCGGGCCATGTTGCGCGGCGGATGAAGCTGCGCCTGCACGCGATGAACCGCGGCCTGCATTTGCCGTGATGATGTGCCGATCGCCATGCGACCGAACATGATGCCGCGGTCGGTGAAGGAGCGGGATCGCTGCCCGATCGGCGTCGCCAGGCCGCCGACAATGCCTTGGGCAAGCGACTGGATCTGGATCAGAACGAACGAGCCGGCGAGGCAAAGCATGATGAAGGCGGCGAAGTCGCTGAGCTTCAGCTCCCGGTTGCCGGAGATTTGGTTGATCTTGGTGAGCTCAGGAGCCATGGCCGCAATCAGGAAGGCGGCGATGACGTAGACGAAGAGCGGGATCAGCGCGTAAAGCAGCGACTGGTTCAGCCAGCCGATGGCGTAGTTGCGGGTCGGATTGAAGAGCATGCAGGAAATGAAGATCGGCGCGGTGCCGAGCAGCACCCAGAGGATCACCTTGGCGAGCACCAGGATGCCAAGCGCGATCGCGACGAAGAGGCCGGCAAAGACCATGATGACCATGCCGATCAGCGCCGGCAGCACCGAGAAATAACCGGCCTGCTCGGAAAAGGTCGAGGCCGCCACATTGGCTGTCTTCCAGATTTGGGAAAGGCCGTTTGTCGGCTCGGTCACGCCAGTTCCCGACGCGGAGAGCACGGCGCGGCCGGCGGCCTCCGGCACCTTGGTCAGCCAGTCATAGACAAGCGCGTCGAAATTGGACCAGGTGCCGACGAGGATGAATATAATGATGACGCGGGCAA
>NZ_RZSF01000266.1:0-9544 GCF_004023325.1 Mesorhizobium sp. M1A.F.Ca.ET.072.01.1.1
GCTTTCGCCGCACGAGGCGAAGACGCCCAGACTTTCGCCGATCGCCTCCAGGTCGCGCGTCAGCCCGAGCAGCCCGGACATCGAATCCGGATTGTTGAAGATGAAGCGCTTGCCGCGGATGAGATCGAGCGGGATGACGGCCTTGCCATCCTCGGGCGAGCCAACCGACCGCCCGCCATCAGCCGGCATCACCAGCGCGCTGGAATAGAGCTCGCCCTGCCCGCCCTCGAACGCGTCATAGCTTGGCTGAGCGACCACCTGCACATGCCTGGCCAGGCCGAGCTCCATCGGCCCCCAGCAGGTCTGGCCGAAAAGCAGCGCCGGGCTCAGCCAGAGCTGGTGAAAATCGAACTCGTCCGGGGGCAATGTCGCGGGGTCGGGCGCTATCAGCTTTCCGGCGCCGTCTTGGATGCCGCCGGACACCGGCGGCAGGTCGCGATTGCTGCGCGCCATTCTTTCCGGCGCGTCGATACCTCTCCGTCGAAAAGCGTCGCGGAGCTGCGCCCATTGCGCGTCGATCTCGCCACGAACTTCCGGCCAGTCATACATCGGCAGAGCCGCAATCAACTTGCTCATGACGAACAGCTTTCAAAACAGGCGGTCATCGGCGCCTGAATTCCGCGGCGATAAAGCAGTCGCGAAAGTTCGAAATTACTCTTTGGGCGGCTCAGCCGGCACCGGAGCCGTGCCAAGTCCACTCACATTACGCGCTCTGATACGCGGTTTGAAGGCGCGGCCGGGTTCGGGCGCGCGGCGCAGCACCGGATGCACCACTGGCTCCTTGGCTTTGAAGGCAAATGATTTGATCAGCGCGAAATAGTTCGGATAGACGTAGCCGTTGTTCATCCGCAGCCATTCTTCGCGGCGATCGCGAAACATCTTCGGCAGTCTGTACCAGGCGACGGTCGGGCTCTTGTGGTGCACGAAATGCAGGTTGTTGTTGAGGAACAGGAAGGAGAGCGGCGACCGCTCGACGATGATCGTGCGGCCCTCCGGGTGTTCCGACCACTGATGCTCGGCATAGGTGCGCACCGAAATCAGGGACTGGCCAAGCCACACCGGCCCCAGGATGTAGAGCCAGAGCGGGATGCCGAAGCCGAAGGTCACGATCGGCACGACCACTGCAAGTCCGACGGCATGCAGCAGCCAGGCTTTGCGGATCGCCTTGTCGCCGGCGGCCATCTGTCTGGCGTCGTCGAGGAAGAAGCCGATCGACGACAGCCAAGGTCCGAGAACGAAGCGGCCGACCATTGTGTTGTTGATCTTGAGCAGGAACTTCATCGCCGGCGGCATTTCCGCATGCATCCAGAGCGCCTGGTAATAGCTTTCCGGATCGTCGAGCGGGTCGGTCAGCCGCTCGTCGGCGTGGTGGCGAAGATGGATCGCCTTGAAACGGCGGAACGGCCAGACCAGCCCGATCGGCAGGACGACGAAGGCTTCGTTGATGCTGGCGTTGCGGGTCGGATGGCCATGCAGCACTTCGTGCATCAGCGAGGATTGCAGGGCCAGTATCAAGGCCAAGGCGACAAGGGCCAGCAGCGAATAGGAAGGCCAAAGCAGGAAGCCGGTGGCAAGCCAGGCGCCATAACAGAACAGTGTGAGGAATACTGTCGGCCATTCCACGGCCGGTGTGCTGCTGTGTCTCTTGCGTATGCCAGTCATGCTATCGACCACTGCCTTCCAGTCGCCGGAACCACTTTGATTCCTGACAGCATTGTGTCAGGAGCCTGTCGTTGTCGCAACGCGACAAAGTGAACAACGTGTTGCGAATGCGCATTTTTGGCTGCAGATGTTATATATTGTAAACAGATTTGGGGATTCATTTGCGCCTGAGCACCTACCCAGCAGGCCTGGGCGCAAATTTTTCCTCCACTGGAAAGGAGCGGCGTGATGGACAAGCGTGATCTGTCGACGGTCTTCCGAGAGCGCCTGAAATTGCTCTTGACACGCTCGGACTTGAACCAGTCGGCCTTCGCGAGCGCCGTCGGCATCGATCGTTCGGCGCTGTCGCAACTCCTGTCGGGCGCCTCGACGCGCCTGCCCCGCGCCGAGACGCTTCTCAACATTGCCGCCGAGTTCAAGGTATCGCTCGACTGGCTGCTGGGCCTTAGCCAGGACGAAGGCGTCACCGGCGAGATTCGCGAAAGCCTCGAGATCGAGGAGGCGCCGGACGGCTTTGACCGCACGCTACTTGCCAAATGGCACGCCGAGGCGGTCGGCACCAAGATCCGCTACGTGCCGGCGGGGATTCCGGACCTCCTGCGCACCGAGGCCCTTGTCGAATACGAGGCCGGCATTACCAACAAGAGCCGCGAGGCGCAGGCCGGCGAAACGCAATACCGCATCGACTACAACAGGCGGCCCGAGACCGACATGGAGGTCTGCATGCCGCGCCATACGCTGGAGATTTTCGCACGCGGGCTCGGCGTCTGGGACCGGTTCCCGGAAGCCGAGCGCCGCCGGCAATTGCTGCACATGGCAACGCTCCTCGACGACCTTTACCCGACCTTCCGCCTGTTCCTCTATGACGGCCGCATGCGCTATTCGATCCCTTATACGATCTTCGGGCCGTACCGCGCCGCAATCTATGTCGGCGACATGTATCTGGTGCTGAACGCCACCCAGCCGGTCCGTACCCTGACCAGCCACTTCGACAATCTGATCCGAGCCGCCGACATCAACGCGCATGAGGCGGCGAGCTTCACGCAGAAGCTGGCCGGCATCTCTTTCCCCTCAGGCTCTGTCTGAACGTGACCATCATCGCCATGCTGGCATGCGGCGACCAACCTGGCCGACCCGTCCGTTTTAGGAAACTCATGCAAGAGCGGGGGCGCAAATTCATTGACTAGATATAAAGACTTCTTTATATCGTTATTTGAATTCAAGATGCGAAAGCCAGAGCCATGACCGCCACCAATCCGATCGACGCATTGCTTGCCGAAAAAGGCGTGCTGCTGGCCGACGGCGCCACCGGCACCAATTTATTCGCGATGGGACTTGAGGCCGGCGAAGCCCCCGAGCTGCTCAACGAGACGGCGCCCGACACCATCGCCGCGCTGCATCAGAATTTCGTCGATGCCGGCGCTGACATCATCCTGACCAATTCCTTCGGCGGCACCCGTCATCGGCTGAAGCTGCATCACGCTCAGGACCGCGTGCATGACTTGAACAAGCGCGCCGCCGAAATCGCCCGTTCGGTGTCCGACAAGGCAGGCCGCAAGGTGATCGTTGCCGGCTCCGTCGGCCCGACCGGCGAGCTTTTGGTGCCGCTCGGCGCTATGTCCTATGAGGAAGCGGTGGATGCCTTCGCCGAGCAGATCGAGGGCTTGAAGGCCGGCGGAGCCGAAGTCGCCTGGATCGAGACCATGTCGGCGCCGGATGAGATCCGCGCCGCGGCCGAAGCCGCGATCCGTGTCGGCCTGCCCTACACCTATACCGGTTCCTTCGATACGGCCGGCCGCACCATGATGGGGCTGTTGCCCAAGGATATCCACGGCGTTGCGGACGGACTATCGCAGGCTCCGCTTGGGGTGGGCGCCAATTGCGGCGTCGGCGCAGCCGACATCCTGGCGTCGCTGCTCGACATGACCGACGCGAAGCCGGAAGCCACCGTGATCGTCAAGGGCAATTGCGGCATTCCGGAATTCCGCGGCAGCGAGATCCACTATTCCGGCACGCCGGAACTGATGGCCGACTATGTCCGGCTGGCAGTCGATGCCGGCGCCAAGATCGTCGGCGGCTGCTGCGGCACCTCGTTCGCTCACCTTGCCGCGATGCGCAAGGCGCTCGACGCGCACACCAAGTCGGCGCGTCCGACAGTCGAGTCCATCGTCGAGCGCATCGGGCCGATGCGCAACAAGATAGCGAGCGCTGCCGAGGCAGGCGAAGGCCGTCGCGAACGCCGGCGCAGCCGCGCCTGAAGTTGGCCTGCTCTATTCGCTGTTTTCAGCGTAGCGCGACAGCGCCGTACCGAGATCGGTGGCGGCGCTGTTCTTGCCGTCGGCGCCCATCGTCATCAACGCGCCGGACGCGCGCGGGTCGCTGATCTGTTCCAGCATCACGCGAAAGCGGTCGTTGTTGAGCGCAGAGAGCGCCGTGTCGCGGGCCGCATCGACATTATTCCTGATCCGCGCGGATTCCGCCGACGGAGCGGACGGTGCTCGCGTCTGAAGATTGCCCGCAGTCGGCGTCACGTTCCCGGTGATATGCAATTCCAGCCCCTCACTTCTATCAGCTTTGACTAACAGGAGGGCATTGCGATCAAGTTCCGGAAAAGCCGCGCAATTTAACGATCGGCAAAAGCCGGCAGGTCCTCCGCCGGCTTTTTGTTCCATGGATGGCACCCGCCCTATCTGTTGGTGCCCAGCGACGAGGCTAGCCGCACCAGCGACAGGAATTCCGCCCTGTAGCCGAACGGATCAGCGCCGCGCGCGGCGTTGGCGATCTCCAGGATCCGGTCGTAGCCGAAATTCGCCGTCTGATCCGCGTCGCGCAGCTTCTGCCCGAAAGCCGCGACCGCGACCGAAAAGCGCTGGTCGACGCCGGCTTCATCGAAGGACGGCACCTCGTTGGCCGCGGTCACCGGTGTCGTGATCAGTTTCGAGACATTCTCGTTCGGCAGCTTGTAGCGGATTTTTACGAAGGCATATTCGCCCGCATTGGCAACGCCGCCATTGTCGACCTTCGCCTCGCCATAGCGCAACGGATCGACCTGCTCGGCGCCGCTTCCCTTAGGCGTGACCTCGTAGATCGCAGTCACCGAATGGCCGGAACCGATATCGCCGGCGTCGACGCGGTCATTGTTGAAATCCTCGCGCTTGAGCGCCCGCGTCTCATAGCCGACCAGGCGGTATTCCGAGACCTTGGCCGGGTTGAACTCGACTTGGATTTTCACGTCCTTGGCAATGGTGAACAGCGTCGAGGACGCGTCCTCGACCAGCACCTTCTCGGCCTCGGCAAGCGTGTCGATATAGGCGGCCGTGCCATTGCCGTTCTGGGCGATGGTCTGCATCATCTGGTCGTTGAGATTGCCGCGGCCGAAGCCGAACACCGAGAGAAACACGCCGGTCTTGCGCTCCTTCTCGATCAACCGTTTGAGTTCGTCGTCATCGGTCTGGCCGACGTTGAAATCGCCGTCGGTGGCAAGCATCACGCGGTTGATGCCGTCCTTGACGAAGGATTGCTGCGCAAGTTTGTAGGCTTCCTTGATGCCTGCCTCGCCGGCGGTCGAACCGCCTGGCTCCAGATTGTCTATCGCCGCAAGAATCTTCTGCCTTTCCGCGGCCTTTGTCGGCATCAGCACCGTGCCGGCATTGCCGGCATAGGTGACGATGGAGACGGTGTCGTCGGCCTTGAGCTTGCTGACCAGCAACCGGAACGCCGACTTCAACAGCGGCAGCTTGTCCGGCTCGTCCATCGAACCCGAAACGTCGATCAGGAACACCAGGTTGGCCTTCGGCGCCTCGACCGGCTTCACGTCAAAACCCTTGATCGCAACATGCATCAGCTTGGTGCGCTCGTTCCAGGGCGTCGGCATGACGGTGACGGTCGAATTGAACGGCGCCGCGGCCGAGTCCGGCCCCTTCCAGTCATAGGGGAAGTAGTTGATCATCTCTTCGACCCGCACCGTACCTGGGTCGGGCAGAATACCTTCCTTCAGCGAGCGGCGGACGAAGGAATAGGACGCCGTGTCGACATCGATCGAGAAGGTCGACACCGGATCCTGGGCGGCTTGGTGAACCGGATTGGTCTTGAAGGTCTCGATGCGGTCGCGGTTTTGCTCTTGCGGCTGCATTTGATCGGCCGGCATGGGCGCCGGCTGAACCATCGGCCTGGAACCAGCGACGGCGCCAGCCGGCATCTCTGCAGGCTGCATGGCGGTTGCCGGCGCCTGGGCATCCGCGCGTCCGCCGGCGGCCAGCTGGTCAACCTCCGCAGGTGCAGGCGGCGGCACAGGCAGCGCCTGTGGTGCTTGCTTGGCAAAGTCCTTCAACGCCCCGTATTCCTGCCTGGTCCGATCATCGGATCGGCTCAATTCAGTTTTCGGCGGCGATGCCGGTGCGACCTGCGCCTCGTCTTCGACACGCCTCTCGCTGTCGGCGCCGGTCTTCTTCTCCTTGGCAGGCGCGGCCGCCAGCGGCTCGCTGATCGCGGGCTGGTTCGGTATCGGCTTCTGCGCAACCGGCTTGTCGGCCACCGTTTCGGTGACCTTCCCGTTTGAAATAACGGGCGGCTGCTCCCTCAGCATCTCAAAAGCGGCATAGCCGGCGATAGGCAGCGCGACCAGCGCGGTCAGGGCCGGGGTGGCAATGAGTTTCCGTTGCATGATCTCTCTCCAGAGCCTTTGTGCTCGCTCCGTGAGACGAAGACCTGCCGGCGATCCTTGGGGGACGGTCGAAATTTTTTCGTTCAAGTCGAAGGCCTGCATCGCGGCGGCCAACGCACGCGTTTGCGCTTCGCTGTCCGGCGCCGGAACTGCCAGATTGCGCAGCCTTTCGAGTTCGTTGTCGTCGACCATGGTCACACTTCCCCGGCTGAGCGCATGAGCAGCTTCAGCCGTTTCTTCGCTTCATGGATGTGCCAGGAAACCGTCGCCTCCGAGATCGCCATCACCTCGGCCGCAGCCGCGTGGCTCAACCCTTCGCCATAGACGAGCAGCACCGCGTCGCGCTGCTTGTCCGGCAGCATGCGCACCGCCGCCCACAGCGCCTCTGCCGGGTCCTGGATTTCCGCCGATCCCTGTCCCGCAATCAGCGCATACGTGCCGAAGGCCTCGGTCTTGGCGCTGTCGCGGGCGCGCTTGCGCATCATGTCGCGCGAAGCGTTCAGTGTCATGGCGTAGAGCCAGGTCGTGAACGCGCCGTTGCCCTGATAGTCGCGGATTGCCCGGCCGAGCCGCACGCAGACATCCTGGGCGATGTCTTCGGCATCGGCCTTGCGGCCGCACCAGCGATAGGCGGCGCGATAGACGAAACCATAGTGCCTTTCGAGCAGTTTGCCGAAAGCCCCCCTGTCTCCGCCCCTCGCCCGCCCGATCAATTCGGCATCGGAGGCTTCGCTGTCGTCCAGCATCATCGCCGTCATTTGCCTGTTGGACGAAGGCTAATGGCGATTCCTTGGGGCGATGGAAAGATTTTTTTGCGGCAGCCTCCGCACCCTACCCTAAGGTCTCGGCGAACAGCGTGATGAGCCGCTTCCAATGGCGCTCGGCGCCCGCTTCGTCATAGACGCTGTGGTCCTTGACGCACCAGCCATGACCGACGCCGACATAGTTCTCGATCGTGTGGTCGACTTCGGCGACCCTGAGCGCCTCTGCCAGCCGGGCCGATTGCTCCGGCGGAAAGCTGCGGTCCACGCCGGCGACGCCGACGTAGATGCGTGCCTTGATCGATGCTGCCTTCCGATGCGGGCTGTCGGGCGCGTCGCTTGCCAGATTGCCGCCGTGGAAGCTGGCGGCGGCAGCAATGCGGTCGGGATAGGCCGCGGCGGCATTAAGAGCCCGTGCGCCGCCCATGCAATAGCCGACGACGCCGACCGGCCCGTCTAGGCCTTCGGCAGTGAGCGCATCGAGGAAGGCCGCGCTGTCGCGGATGGTCATCTCTTGCGTGGTGCCACCGCTCAGCGCCGTCAGTTGAGCCCTGGTCCTATCCTCAGCAAACGCAGTCTTCGGGTCGAACGGTCCATAGGGCACGCTGCGATAGAACAGATCGGGCACCAACACGGCATAGCCATGCCCTGCGAGGCGTTCGGCCATCTGGTCGAGCGTCGGCCGCGGGCCAAAAATATCCATGTAGAGGATGACGCCGGCCCTGGCCGCCGCCGCCGGTCGGAACAGCCCGGCCTTGGCCTTCCCGTCCCGGGTTTCGATCTCGATCTCTTGCTTGGCCATGCTGCTCTCCGTCGTATGTCGCGCGATAGATATCCGGCTGGAGCGGCCCCGCAAGACAATCCCGGAGCCTGGCGTTCAAGATTTCGTGCGGTTGGCCTTCATTTTACAGCCGAGCAAAGGCGGCCATATGAAAGGCCTGCACCTCTGGCGGATAGCGATAGTCCGCCCCATAGGGACATGCATTGCGGTCGAGGCAGCCGCTCGTGCGGCACAAGCCGCCACTGGGGCCGCGCACATGCCCAAGACAGGCTTCATGGGCAAAACCCTGCTCGGAATAGGCATCGACCGGGCAGGATTTCATGCAGGGTTTTTCGACGCAAGTGTCGCAGAGATGAATCGGTTCTCGAGGCTCGGGGAGGAAAATCTCTTCCTCGAACAGCAGCGCGCCGCGATAGGCATGCCAGAGCCCATACTGCGGATGCATGAGGATGCCGAGCGGCGACGGCTTCAACCCTTCCGCCCGCATCGCCCATTGCTGGAACGGCAGATAGGGCCTGTCGGAGGGCGACACGGCGCGAGCGCCGAACGCTTGCGCCACCGCGCCGATCACCTCCCGCGACCAGGTGTCGAGCGGGTTGACGATCCCGCTGGCCCGCTGCCCGAGCCAGCGCTGGAAGTGCGGCCAGGGTGCGGCGCCGGCCTGCCCAACCAAGAGGGCGGACTTCGCAGGCGCGCCTGAAAGCACCGCAGGCGCCACTTCATCACTAGCGAAGCGAAAGCCGCCCCGAAGGATCAGGCCGTCGGCGGCAAGCGCGGCCGCGGTCCCTTCGATCGTGCCGCGCGAAAAAGTCATCCCTTCTTGTCCGGGTCGGAGAACGCGCTCCGCCAGACTTCCTTATGGATGATGTTGGCGACTTTAGCCCGGCCTGACTCGGGCTCCTTTCAAGTGAAGGCGTCGGCCATCGAGGCCTTCTTCCTGTCGATGAAATCCTTCAGTGCCTCGTCGATCGCCGGATCGAGATGCGGTGCCTCGTAGCTTTCCAGCCAGCGACGAGCGAGCTCGTTGGCGCGCTGCGGCGCGGTCTTTTCGCCTTCGGCCAGCCACTGCTCATAGGAATTGTTGTCCGCGATGTTGGAGCGGTAGAAGGCGGTCTGGAAATTCGCCTGCGTGTGGTCGCAGCCGAGATAGTGGCTGCCCGGACCGACCTGGCGGATGGCGTCCATCGCCTGGCCGTTCTCCGACAGGTCGACGCCCTCGGAGAATTTTTGCGTCATGCCGAGCTGGTCGATGTCCATCATGAATTTCTCGTAGCAGGACGCCAGTCCGCCCTCGAGCCAGCCGGCCGAATGCAGCACGAAGTTGGTGCCGGCAAGGATGGTCGAGTTCAGCGTGTTGGCGCTCTCATAGGCCGCCTGCGCATCCGGGACCTTCGAGGCGCAGAGCGAGCCGCCGGTGCGGAACGGCAGGCCTAGCCGGCGCGCGAGCTGCGCTGCGCCATAGGAAACCAGCGATGGTTCCGGCGTGCCGAAAGTCGGCGCGCCCGACTGCATCGAGATCGACGAGGCGAAAGTGCCGAACAGCACCGGCGCGCCGGGCCTGATCAGCTGCGTGAAAGAGGCGCCGGCAAGCACCTCGGCCAGGATCTGCGTCAGCGTTCCGGCAACCGTTACCGGGCTCATCGCGCCGGCCAGGATGAACGGCGTGACAATGCAGGC
>NZ_RZSF01000267.1:0-9479 GCF_004023325.1 Mesorhizobium sp. M1A.F.Ca.ET.072.01.1.1
TCCCTGCATTCTGAATGGCGGGCGGTTCTCGGCGCCGCAGGTGACGAGGATCGGCGTCGATCGAGACGGCATTGCCGATCTCGAGGCGCTGACTACTGCGCTCTCCGCGCATGACAAGGCTGCCGGCCTGCCGCTGGTGGCGATCCATGCCGCCAACAACGAGACGGGGGTGATCCAGCCGATCGGACGCATCGCCGAGGTCGTCAAGGAAGCGGGCGGCGTGCTGGTCGTCGATGCCGTGCAGGCGGCAGGGCGGATTCCGATCGACATGTCAGCCGGTTACGCCGATTATCTGATCCTGTCCTCGCACAAGATCGGCGGTCCGAAGGGCGTCGGCGCCATCGTCGCCCGGGCCGACCTGATGATGCCGAAGCCGCTGATCAATGGCGGAGGCCAGGAAAAGGGCCATCGCGCCGGCACCGAGAATCTTCCCGGCATTGCCGGTTTCGGTGCCACGGCGCGGGCAGCACTCGCCGGCCTGGAAGACATGGAAGCGGTCGCGCGCCGTCGCGACGAGGTCGAGGCGATCGTGCGGGAGCTCGTCCCTGATACGGAAATCTTTGGAGCGGCCGCGCCAAGGCTTGCCAACACGACATTCTTCGCTATTCCCGGTGTCAAGGCCGAGACGGCGCAGATCGCCTTCGATCTTGCCGGTGTAGCCCTGTCGGCCGGTTCCGCCTGTTCGTCGGGGAAAGTCGGGCCAAGCCACGTGCTGAAAGCGATGGGCCACGGCGAGAGCCTTGGCGCCTTGCGCGTCTCGATTGGCGGCGCTACCGGCGCCGAGGAGATCGAGGCGTTCCGGGCGGCTCTGGCGGGCATAGCCGCGCGTCGGGCTGGAAAAGAAAAGGCTGCCTGACGGCGGCAGGGCATCGGACAAGAGATCCCGGGCGGCTCTTGAAATCCGGTGTTCAAAAGACGACTTCAGGCCATCCGGCCTGGTAAAGCCGTGCGTTTCGTTTGGACGGGTGAATTTCCGGCCGGAACGCACTATATGGAGCTTACTCCGCAGCCGAGTCCTTCCCGGGGCGCGTTTGTGCGGTGCCATAGTTTGAAAACTGCCGGGCCTTGACCCCGGCGTGGATGGAGAACGCTTATGCCTGCTGTGCAGGAGACGATCGATCGAGTCCGAAAGATCGACGTCGACCAGTATAAATATGGATTCCAGACAGAGATCGAGATGGACAAGGCCCCCAAGGGCCTGAGCGAAGACATCATTCGCTTGATCTCCGAGAAGAAGGGCGAGCCGGACTGGATGCTGGAATGGCGTCTGGGCGCCTATAGGCGCTGGCTGACGCTGGAAGAGCCGACCTGGGCGCGCGTCCACTATCCGAAGATCGACTTCCAGGACATCCACTACTACGCGGCGCCGAAGAGCACGCCGGGACCGAAGTCGCTGGACGAGGTCGATCCCGAATTGCTCAAGGTCTACGAGAAGCTTGGCATTCCTTTGAAGGAGCAGGAGATCCTCGCCGGCGTGCAGAAGACCGACGCTTCGGAGTTGGAGGAGGCCAACGACAACGTCTACAAGTCCGGCCGCGTCGCGGTCGACGCCGTGTTCGATTCCGTCTCGGTCGTCACCACCTTCAAGAAGGAGCTGGCTCAGGCCGGCGTTATCTTCTGCTCGATCTCGGAAGCGATCCGCGAGCATCCGGAGCTGGTGCAGAAATATCTGGGCTCGGTCGTGCCCACTTCCGACAATTTCTACGCCACGCTGAACTCGGCCGTGTTCACCGACGGCTCCTTCGTCTTCGTGCCGAAGGGCGTGCGCTGCCCGATGGAGCTGTCGACCTATTTCCGCATCAATGAGAAGAATACCGGCCAGTTCGAGCGCACGCTGATCATCGCCGAGGAGGGGGCCTATGTCTCCTATCTCGAAGGCTGCACGGCTCCCCAGCGCGACGAGAACCAGCTGCATGCCGCGGTGGTCGAGCTGATCGCGCTCGACGATGCCGAGATCAAATATTCGACGGTGCAGAACTGGTATCCCGGCGACGCCGAGGGCAAGGGCGGCATCTATAATTTCGTCACCAAGCGCGGCGACTGCCGCGGCCATCGTTCGAAGATTTCGTGGACGCAGGTCGAGACCGGCTCGGCGATCACCTGGAAATATCCGAGCTGCATCCTTCGCGGCGACGATTCCAGCGGCGAGTTCTATTCGATCGCGGTGTCGAACGGCTATCAGCAGGTCGACAGCGGCACCAAGATGATCCATCTCGGCAAGAACACGTCGAGCCGCATCATCTCCAAGGGTATTGCCGCCGGCTTCTCGCAGAACACCTATCGCGGCCAGGTCTCGGCGCACCGCAAGGCGACCAACGCCCGCAACTTCACCAACTGCGATTCGCTGCTGATCGGCGACCAGTGCGGCGCGCACACCGTGCCCTACATGGAAGCCAAGAACGCGACGGCGAAGTTCGAGCACGAGGCGACGACGTCGAAGATATCCGAGGACCAGAAGTTCTACGTGATGCAGCGCGGGATTCCCGAGGAAGAGGCGATCGCGCTGATCGTCAACGGCTTCGTCAAGGACGTCATCCAGCAGCTGCCGATGGAGTTCGCGGTCGAGGCGCAGAAGCTGATCGGGATCTCGCTGGAAGGCAGCGTGGGCTGACTAAGTGGAACGGCGCTCCTGGAAATTCTTCGAGCGTATCCAGAGTTTGATAGTCATCGTTCTGATGCTCTTGCTGACGCTGGCTATTGGAGGTGCCGTGGTGGCTTTAATAGGCGCGATATTCGGCTTGAGTTCGGTAAGGAATGTTGGTGGTTCGATTGCGACCCTAGGCGCGGTAGGTTTTTTTGGCTGGATGATCGTTACTGGCGATCTTGCGGGCGCTCTTCTGGGGAAATCTCGTCAAGGACCCGGCGTCGAGGACAACAAGAACACGAAAGTAGAAGATAATGCTTGAGATCAAGAATTTGCATGCCCGCATCGTCGAGGACGGCACGGAGATCATCCGTGGCCTGAACCTGACGGTCAAAGCCGGTGAGGTCGCCGCCATCATGGGCCCGAACGGTTCGGGCAAGTCGACGCTGTCCTACATCCTTGCCGGTCGCGAGGATTACGAGGTCACGGAAGGCGACATCCTCTACAACGGCCAGTCGATCCTCGAAATGGATCCGGCCGAACGTGCTACCGCCGGCATCTTCCTTGCCTTCCAGTATCCGATGGAGATACCGGGCGTCGCGACCATGGAATTCCTGAAAGTGGCCATGAACGAGCAGCGCAAGGCGCGCGGCGAGGAGCCCCTGAAGGTTCCGGAATTCCTGAAGCGCGTGAAGGACGCCGCCGCTTCGCTCAACATGGACATGAACATGCTGAAGCGGCCGCTCAATGTCGGCTTCTCCGGCGGCGAAAAGAAGCGCGCCGAGATCCTGCAGATGAAGCTGCTCGAGCCGAAGCTCTGCGTGCTCGACGAGACCGATTCAGGCCTCGACATCGACGCCCTCAAGATCGTCGCCGATGGCGTCAACGCGCTGCGCTCGCCGGAGCGCGCGATCGTCGTCATCACCCACTACCAGCGCCTGCTCGAGCACATCGTGCCGGACAGCGTGCACGTGCTCTACAAGGGCCAGGTCATCAAGTCTGGCGACAAGTCGCTGGCGCTCGATCTTGAAACCAACGGCTATGCCGGCGTGATCGGGCAAGCCGCGTGAGATGGGGCCAAGTGAGGCAAGAGCAATGAACATGCACGCACAGCTCCAGCGGACATTGGCCGAAACGGCGCTGATCGACGCCTTCGGCGAGCGGCTATCGCTGCTGCCCGGCGACGGCGCGGTGATGGTCAAGCGCGACGACGCGATCGAAGCGATCAAGCACGGCCTGCCGACGCGCCGCGTCGAATCCTGGCACTATACGGACCTGCGCCGGCTGCTGACCTCGGTGCCGGTCTTCGAGGCCGGGGACATCGCAAAGGCGCTCGATCCGGTCCTCGACGGTTCGGCCGTTCTGCCGGTGCTGAACGGCGTTTCGAGCGCCAAGGCTCCCGAGATCGAAGGCGTCACGGTGCAGCGCCTGTCGGAGAAGCTCACAGACGGCAGTATCGCGCCGGGGCTCGATCGCTATGGCGCCGATGACGCAATCGGCGCGCTGAACACGGCCTTCGTCGCCGACGGCTATTTCGTCGACATCGCCGACGGCACCGAGCTGGAAAAGCCGATCGAGCTGCAGAACCTCCAGGCCGGCGGCCAGACGCATGTGCGGCTCCTGGCACGTGTCGGTGCCGGCGCCAAGGCAATCATCGTCGAGCGTCAAGCGGGAGAGGGCGGCGAAGCCGCGCTCGTCAGCTCGGTCAGCCAACTCGTGGTCGGCGACGGCGCCGAGGTGACCTGGCTGGTCGTGCAAGAACAGCCGGACACGGCGACGCACCTTGCTCAGTTCAAGGCGCATATTGGGAAGGACGCGAAGCTGACGCTGTTCGTGATGAACGCCGGCGGTAAGCTGGTGCGCCAGGAAGTCGTGGTCAGGACGACTGGCGAGGGCGCCGATTTCAAGCTGCGCGGCATCAACCTTCTGGCCGGCGACACGCATACCGACACCACCATGGTGCTCGACCATGCCGTGCCGCACACCGCCTCGACCGAAGTGATCCGCAACGTTGTGACCGGCAAGGCGCGGGGTGTCTTCCAGGGTCGCATCAACGTCCATCAATACGCGCAGAAGACCAACGCCAAGATGGCGTGCAACACGCTGCTCCTGTCGGACGAGGGTGAGTTCTCGACCAAGCCGGAGCTGGAAATCTTCGCCGACGACGTCGTCTGCGGTCACGGCGCGACGGTCACGGAGATCGACCACAACCATCTGTTCTATCTGATGGCGCGCGGCATCGACGAAAAGGCGGCTCGAGGGCTGCTGGTGAAGGCTTTCGTCGCGGAAGTGATCGAGGAACTGGACGACGAGGCGCTCGTCGATGCGCTCGAAGCGCGGCTCGACGCCTGGTTTTCGACGCACGGATAGCGCTTTCCCCTTCTCCTACTTGGGAGAAGGTGAATTGGCGCGGAGCGCCAAGACGGATGAGGGGTGCTGGACGGAGTGAGGCGAAGCCTCGAAAGACCTTGTGATGGACCAGAAGATCGAAACCGCTCCCTACGACGTCGAGGCGATCCGCCGCGACTTCCCGATCCTGTCGCGGCAGGTCTACGGTAAGCCGCTAGTCTATCTCGACAACGGCGCCTCGGCGCAGAAGCCGCAGGTGGTGCTCGACACGATCCAGCACGCCTATTCCCAGGACTACGCCAATGTCCATCGCGGCCTGCATTTTCTGTCGAATGCCGCGACCGATGCTTATGAGAAAGCACGCGAGACGGTACGCCGCTTCCTCAATGCGCCGAGCACCGACAACATCGTCTTCACCTCCAACACCACCTCGGCGATCAACACGGTCGCCTATGGCTACGGCATGCCGAGGGTCGGCGAGGGCGACGAGATCGTGCTCTCGATCATGGAGCACCACTCCAACATCGTGCCCTGGCATTTCATCCGCGAGCGGCAGGGCGCGAAGCTTGTCTGGGTGCCGGTCGACGATCTCGGCGCCTTCCATATCGAGGAATTCGAGAAGCGGCTGACGAACCGCACAAAACTCGTCGCCATCACCCACATGTCGAACGCGCTGGGCACGGTGACGCCGATCAAGGAGATCGTGCGCATCGCGCATTCGCGTGGAATTCCCGTGCTCGTCGACGGCAGCCAGAGCGCCGTGCATATGCCGATCGACGTGCAGGACCTCGATTGCGACTTCTTCGTCTTCACCGGCCACAAGGTTTACGGGCCGTCCGGCATCGGCGTGCTCTACGGCAAGAAGCACATGCTGGAAGCGATGCGGCCCTTCATGGGTGGCGGCGAGATGATCGAGGAGGTGACGGAAGACATCGTCACCTACAACGAGCCGCCGCACCGTTTCGAGGCCGGCACGCCGCCGATCGTGCAGGCGATCGGGCTGGGCGCCGCGCTCGAATATATGGAAAAGGTCGGCCGCGAGCGCATCGCGGCGCATGAGGCGGACCTCAAGAATTACGCGCACGAGCGGCTGCGCACCATCAATTCGCTGCGCATCTTCGGCGACGCGCCCGGCAAGGGCGCCATCATCTCGTTCGAATTGCAGGGCATCCACGCCCATGACGTGTCGATGCTTATAGACAGGCAAGGCGTCGCGGTCCGCGCCGGCACGCATTGCGCCCAGCCGCTGTTGAAACGCTTCGGCGTAACCTCCACATGCAGGGCATCGTTCGGCATGTATAACACCAGGGCCGAAGTCGACGCTTTGGCCGATGCGCTGGAAAAGGCGCGAAAGTTCTTCGGGTGACGACCATGGAAGATGCGAGCACCACCGCAGAGACCGCGCCGGAAACGGCCGGTAACGGCCTCGTCTCAGCCTCGGCGATCCCGGCCGACGAGTTGGCGCGGCTGACCGACGATATCGTCTCGGCGCTGAAGACGGTCTACGATCCGGAAATCCCGGCTGACATCTACGAGCTCGGCCTCGTCTACAGGATCGACATCGAGGACGACCGGACGGTCAAGATCGACATGACGCTGACCGCGCCGGGCTGCCCGGTGGCTGGCGAGATGCCGGGCTGGGTCGAGAACGCCGTCGGCGCCGTGGAGGGGGTTTCGGGCGTCGAGGTCAACATGGTGTTCGACCCGCCGTGGACACCCGACCGGATGTCGGAAGAGGCGCAGGTCGCGGTTGGATGGTACTAGCCAGCGACCCCACTAAGGTTGGCTGGCTTGCAGCAAAGGTGAAACTTCACCATCTTAAAGGCAGACTCATTCCGCGGGCCTTGAACCCGCGCGAACGTGGAGAACGACATGGGACGCTTCGCCGTCATCACGATGACCGACAAGGCCGCGGACCGCGTGCGTGAGATCGTCGCTACGCGCGACAACGCGCATGGAATCCGCCTTGGCATCAAGAAGGGCGGCTGCGCCGGGATGGAATACACGGTCGATCTGGTCACCGAGCCTAACCCCAAGGACGATCATATCGAGCGCGACGGCGCGCACGTCTATGTCGCGCCGGAAGCGGCGCTTTTCCTGCTCGGCACCGAGATGGATTTCGAGCAGACGACGCTGCGAACCGGCTTCACCTTCAGGAATCCGAACCAGAGTTCGGCCTGCGGCTGCGGCGAATCCGTCGAGCTGAAGCCGGCCGATCTCAAGGCGCTGGCCGAGGCGCGCGCTTCAAGCGCTGCCTAGTGATCGCCGAGGCATATCGCTGGCGATGTGCCTGCTGTGACCAGGAGTTCACCGGACTTCCCACCGATATAGCCTTTGGCGCACCGGTGAATCCAGACGCGCTTGACGAGGTAGCTCGGTCGACTTTCCGCAAGAACGACGATTTTTGCGTGGTGAGCTACGCCACGGGGCAAACAGACCGCTTCATTCGTTGCCTGCTGCCCTTGCCCGTACCTCAGTTGTCCGAAGAGTTCTGTTTCGGTGTTTGGATGTCCGTCTCGGAAAGAAGCTGGAATGTCTATCGAGCCGGGTTTGATAGCGGCCAATATGAGGACGAGCTCTGCTTCGGGTATCTGATGCACGACATTCCTGAATATCCGAGCTCGATGCACCTGCATGCCAATGTTGTGTTTCAGCCCGGCAATCTGCGTCCCAGGGTTTTTCTGCATGATGCAGACCACCCTTTGGTCACCGCGCAGCGCGAAGGGGTAGATGTGACACAGATCGAGCGCTGGGTTGCGCTAACCCATCGCCCTTAGATGCAGGCTTAGTTGACCCACAAGCCGGTGCGCTTGTGCCAGTCGGCGATCGATTCTTCGGGATAGAGCTCGAACACCTTGTCGTTCTTGCCGATCGCCGGTTCGACCCAGTTCGCCTTGTATTTCAGCATCAGATGCACCTTTTCCGGCGGCTTCGGCAGGTCGCTGTCGATCGCCGAGGCGAAGGGGTGGACGAGGTCCGGCCAAGTCGGGTCGTAGAGCCAGAGCGCGGCGCCGCATTTCTTGCAGAAATTGCGCTCGCCGGTCGAGACCTCGCAGTGCGGATGCTCGTCGTCCTCGATCTCAGCGCGGTAGACGCCGAGATTGGGCTTGCCGGTGACCTTGAGCGTTTCGTTGTCGGCGCCGAGATTGATGGCAAAACCGCCGCCGCCCTGCTGCTTGCGGCAGATCGAGCAGTAGCAGAGCATGAACGGCACGGGCGTGTGACTTTCCACCTCGAAGCGGACGGCGCCGCAGCGGCAGGAGCCTTTGAGCAGGACAGGCATGGCGCGAAACTCCATTTCATGTCTCAACCTGTCAGCATGCTGTTGGTTGCTGCGATGACAAGGCCCACGCCGGATGAGATGCTTGCGGCATGGACAATGACCGCCTCGAAGAATTGTTCGAGAGCCTGGGGCCGATCAGCATCCGAAAACTGTTCGGCGGCAAGGGCATCTATTGCGACGGCGTCATCGTCGCGGTCGTGGTGCGCGGCGAACTAATGCTGAAGGCCGACGAGGAGACGATCCCCGAATTCGAGGCCGCCGGCTGCAGCCAGTGGACCTATACGGGCTCGCGGCACGGCAAGGAGGTTGCGATGCCCTATTGGAGCGTTCCCGACAGCGCCTTCGACGATCCCGACGAAATGGCAGTCTGGGCGCGGCGCGCTCATGAAGCGGGGCGGCGCGCGGGCAGATAAGGCCTACAGCGCCTTCGCGATCTCCGCCGCCAGCCGCGCATTGTTCTCGACCAGCGCGATGTTGGTCTTGAGGCTGCGGCCGCCGGTGAGCTCCAAAATCTTCGACAGGAGGAACGGCGTCACGGCTTTGCCGGTGATGTTCTGCGCTTCGGCCGCCTTCTGCGCGGCCTGGATGTAGCCGTCCATCTCGGCTGCCGGGATCTCGTCGCTCTGCGGCACCGGATTGGCGACTAGTATGCCGCCGCCGAGGCCCAGCGCCCGCCGCGTACGGTAGAAATGCGCGATATCTTCAGGCGCATGCAACGTCAGCGGCGCGCGGAAGGGCGATTGCCTGGACCAGAAGGCCGGCATGGTCTCGCAGCCATGGCCGATGACTGGCACGCCGCGCGTCTCCAGCACTTCCAGCGTCTTTTCGATGTCGAGGATCGCCTTGGCGCCGGCCGAGACGACGACGACCGGCGTGCGCGCCAGCTCGTCGAGGTCGGCCGAGATGTCAAAACTCTTTTCGGCGCCCTTGTGCACCCCGCCGATGCCGCCGGTGGCGAAGACCTTTATGCCGGCCATGTGCGCGGCGATCATGGTGGCGGCCACGGTGGTGCCGCCGGTGCGCTTTTGGGCGACGGCAAAGCCGATATCGGCACGCGACAGCTTCATGGCGTCGCCGGTCATGGCAAGCGATTCGCGCTCGCCATCGGAAAGGCCAATCTTGATGCGGCCATCGACCACGGCGATCGTCGCCGGCGCGGCGCCGCCATCGGCGATGATCTGCTCGACCTTGGCGGCCATCGCGCCATTGTCGGGGTATGGCATGCCGTGGGTAATGATGGTGCTTTCCAGCGCCACCACAGGC
>NZ_RZSF01000268.1:0-9468 GCF_004023325.1 Mesorhizobium sp. M1A.F.Ca.ET.072.01.1.1
GCCCTGCCCTACAAGCTCACCCCCAGCCAGGAATTCGCGCTCGGCGAAATCAACGCCGACCTGGCCGACCCCGAACGCATGCTGCGTCTGCTGCAGGGCGACGTCGGCTCCGGTAAGACGGTGGTCGCACTGCTTGCCATGGGGCGCGCGGTCGAAGCCAGCGGCCAGGCTGCGCTGATGGCGCCGACCGAAATCCTGGCGCGGCAGCACCTAGCAACGATTGCCCCGCTGGCGGAAAAAGCCGGCCTCAGCGTCGCCGTCCTCACCGGCCGGGAGAAGGGACGCGAACGCGCCGAAACACTGGAAGGCCTCGCCAGCGGTGCGATCGACATCGTCGTCGGCACGCACGCGCTGTTCCAGGAGACGGTGACCTTCCACGACCTCGTGCTTGCCGTCGTCGACGAGCAGCACCGCTTCGGTGTCCACCAGCGTCTCGCCATCACCGCCAAAGGCGACGCGCCCGATATGCTGGTGATGACGGCGACGCCCATTCCGCGCACGCTGGTGCTGACCGCCTTCGGCGACATGGATGTCTCGAAGCTCACCGAAAAGCCGGCGGGCCGCCAGCCGATACGCACCGTCACTTTGCCAATGGAGAGGCTGGACGAGTTAGTCGGGCGCATGGTCGACGCCGTCGCCGAGGGTCAGAAGATCTACTGGATCTGTCCGCTGGTCGAGGAATCCGAAGAGATCAAGCTGATGTCGGCGGAAGACCGCTTCGCTTCGCTGAAGCCGCTCTTCGGCGACCAGATCGGCCTCGTGCATGGCCGCATGAAGGGCGCGGAGAAGGACGATGCGATGCGCGCCTTCAAGCAGGGCGAAACGCGCATATTGATCGCCACCACCGTCATCGAGGTCGGCGTCGACGTGCCGGACGCCACGATCATCGTCATCGAGCATGCCGAGCGCTTCGGCCTTGCCCAGTTGCACCAACTGCGCGGCCGGGTCGGGCGCGGCGACAAGCCATCGTCCTGCGTGCTGCTCTACAAGGATCCGCTCGGTGAGACCGCAAAGCGCCGGCTTTCGGTGATGCGCGAGACGGAGGACGGCTTCCGCATAGCCGAGGAGGATCTGAAGCTGCGCGGCGAAGGCGAACTGCTGGGCACCCGCCAGTCCGGCACGCCAGGTTTCCAGGTCGCGCGCATCGAGTTCCATGCCGACCTGCTGGAAGCCGCCCGCGACGACGCAAGGCTGATCCTGTCACGCGACCCCGAATTGCAGTCTGGGCGCGGCGAGGCGCTGCGGCTGTTGCTCTACCTGTTCGGGCGCGACGAGGCGGTGCGGCTGCTGCGCGCCGGCTGAGCCGCGCCCAGCGCCGGATTGGCAAGCGGCCCTTCGATCGGCTCGCCGTTCAGCGTCACCAGCTTGGCCTTGACCTCCGGCGCCACCATGCCGGCCGAAACGATCAGCTTGGCGCCGTCCTCGATCGTCATGTCGAGCAGCACGATCTCGGATTTGTAAACATACATCAGGAAGCCTGTGGTCGGGTTCGGCGTGCAGGGCATGAACACCGCGATCAACGGATCGCCTTCCTGGTCGAGCTTCTGGTTGATCTCGGTTTCCTTCTCGCTGGCGACAAAGACCAGCGACCAGACTCCCTTGCGCGGATATTCGACCAGCCCGACCTGGCGGAACATGTCGCCCTTGTTTGACAGCACCGTCTCGAAAATCTGCTTCAGGGAGCGGTAGATACCGCGCACCAGCGGCATGCGGCCAAGCAGCCGCTCGCCGAAATTGACGATTGCGCGGCCGACGATGTTGGCCGTCATGAAACCGATGAACGTGATCAGCACCAGCGCCACGATCAGCCCGAAGCCGGGGACCGGAAACGGCAGATAGGTGTCCGGATTGTAGCGGGCGGGAATGTAGGGCTTCACCCAGGAATCGACCCAGCCGATGAGCGACCAGGCGATATAGGCGGTGATCGCCAGCGGCGCGCAGACGATGAAGCCCGTCAGGAAGTAATTCCTGAGCCGGGTCATGCCAGAGGTCTTCAGGGCGTCGGACATAGGATCACCGCGGCGCAGATTGCGGTTGAACTTTAGTGAACCGCAATTCGGTTTGGAACTGCGAAGTTTTTAAAGAGCGCTCTCTATGAAGCGGCTTTCAGCGTTCCAAATGGAAGCTCCTGCGTTCGCGACTGGCTGCAACACCCCTCCCTTCGTCATCCACGCGCGGAGCAAGGAGCGAAGCGACGCGGCGTAGACCCAGGATCCATTCCGCGACGCCCCTCGAGGAGTGAAAGGGCCATCGGCACGCCATACTTCGAACTACGGTGCCGAAAAGAAGCAGTGACAGTGCTATTCCACCGTGACCGATTTCGCCAGATTGCGCGGCTGGTCGACATCGGTGCCCATGAACACTGCGGTGAAATAGGCGAGCATCTGGATCGGCAGCGCGTAGATGATCGGCGCGATGATCTCAGGTACTTCGGGCAGGATGATCGTCTCCATCGACTTGATGCCGGCCTGGGCCGCGCCCTTGGCGTCGGTGATCAGGATGATCTTGCCGCCGCGCGCCGCGACTTCCTGCATGTTGGAAACCGTCTTTTCGAAGATGCGGTCATGCGGCGCGATCACGATAACCGGCATGTTTTCGTCGATCAGCGCGATCGGTCCGTGCTTCAGCTCGCCGCCGGCATAGCCTTCGGCGTGGATGTAGGAGATTTCCTTGAGCTTCAGCGCCCCTTCCATGGCTAGTGGAAAATTGGTGTCGCGGCCGAGATAGAGCACATCCTTGTAGCGGGACAGATCACGCGAGATGCGTTCGATCTGCTCGTCGAGCTTCAGCACCTGTGTGGCAAAGCGCGGAGCCTCGGAAAGCTCGCGCACCAGCCGCTTCTCCTCATCGCGCGAGATCGTCCCGCGCGCCACGCCGGCCCGCACTGCGAGCGAGGCCAGCACGGAGAGCTGGCAGGTGAAAGCCTTCGTCGAGGCGACGCCGATCTCCGGCCCGGCAAGCGTCGGCAGCACGACGTCGGATTCGCGCGCCATGGTCGATTCGCGCACATTGACGACCGCGCCGATCTTCATGCCGGCCTGGCGGCAGTAGCGCAGGGAAGCCAGCGTGTCGGCGGTCTCGCCCGACTGCGATATGAAGAACGCCGCGTCGTTCCCGGACAACGGCATCTCGCGGTAACGGAATTCCGAGGCGACGTCGATGTCGACCGGCAGCCGCGCATAGCGCTCGAACCAGTATTTGCTGATCAGCCCGGCCAGATAGGCGGTGCCGCAGGCCGAGAGCGCCAACCGGCCGATCTTGGCAAAGTCGAAGGGCAGATCGAGCGGCCTCGACACGCCGGAGACGAAATCGACATAATGCGCCAGCGTGTGCGAGATCACCTCCGGCTGCTCATGGATTTCCTTTTCCATGAAATGGCGGCGGTTGCCCTTGTCGACCATGAAGCTGGTCGAGAGCGACTGCTGGCGCTTGCGGTCGACCTTGTTGCCGTCGGCGTCATAGATGGTGACGCTGTTGCGACGCACTTCCGCCCAGTCGCCATCTTCGAGATAGGTGACTGCGTTGGTGAAAGGCGCCAGCGCGATCGCGTCCGAGCCCAAAAACATCTCGCCGTCGCCATGGCCGACAGCAAGCGGCGGACCGTTGCGGGCGCCGACGATCAGATCCTCGTCGCCCTTGAACATGATCGCCAGCGCAAACGCGCCCGAGAGCCGCTTCAGCGCCTGGTGCGCTGCCTGGACCGGCTTCAGCCCCTTGGCGAGCTCCCGCGCGACCAGATGCGCGACGACCTCGGTGTCCGTCTGAGAGGCGAATTTGTAGCCATCGCGGGAGAGCTCGTCGCGCAGCTCGGCGAAGTTCTCGATGATGCCGTTGTGGACAATCGCGACGCCTTCGGAAAAATGCGGATGCGCATTGGTCTCGTTCGGCACGCCATGGGTCGCCCAGCGGGTATGGCCGATGCCGATCGTGCCTTCCAGCGGATCTTCTTTCAGCCGGCGTTCGAGATTGATGAGCTTGCCTTCGGCGCGGCGGCGGCCGAGCGTGCCATTCTCGATGGTGGCGACGCCGGCCGAGTCATAGCCGCGATATTCGAGCCGCTTCAGCGCATCGACGATCAGCGGCGCGACCTGTGAATGGCCGACAATTCCAACGATACCGCACATACGCTGCCCCCGATTCCCCGCGAAAACCCAGCGCTATTTACGGATGGCCGGCCTGCCGCGAAAGTCACTTTGCGTTTCGTTCGGTGTCACCCGGAACGGTTTTGCGACTGATGCACCATGACACGCCGCGCTTGCAATCCGGTTACTGCAAATGGTTGGTTTTTCGCGGCGCGGTGCTCGATCATTATGGTTGGCGCCAGCGGCGCCGGCCCAGCAAACGTCCTTTGACGATCATTCCGCGGCTCTTTTCTTCGCCGCGGCCGCCGACGCGAAGCGCTCGCGCAATTCCTTGCCTTTTCTGGGCAGCGTCTTTTGGCGGGCGCGGCCGAAGGCCAGCGCATCGTCGGGCACGCTCTCGGTGATCACGCTGCCCGAAGCGATGTAGCCACCCTTGCCGATCGTGACCGGCGCCACCAGCGCGGAGTTGGAGCCGACGAACGCGCCCTCGCCGATATCGGTGAAGAATTTGGAAAAGCCGTCATAGTTGCAGGTGATGGTGCCAGCGCCGATATTCGCCCCAGCACCGACCCGCGCGTCGCCGATATAAGTCAGGTGGTTGACCTTGGCGCCTTCCTCGATCGTTGCCTGCTTGACCTCGCAGAAATTGCCGACCTTGGCCTTTTGCCGCAGATCAGCGCCCGGCCGCAGCCGCGCGAACGGCCCGACATCGCAATTGGAAGCGATCGTGGCGCCTTCGATATGGCTGAAGGCGTGGATTTTCGCCCCTGAAGCGATCTTGACGCCCGGGCCGAACCAGACATGCGGCTCGACAATCGTATCGGCACCGATCTCGGTGTCGTGCGAGAAGTAGACGGTTTCAGGCGCGATCAGCGTCACGCCGGCAAGCATCGCCTCGCGCCGCTGGCGCGCCTGCCAGATAGCTTCCGCCTCGGCGAGCTCGGCCCGGTTGTTGATGCCGAGCGCGCTTTCGAAGCTCGCCTCCGTGGCCACCACATCGAGCCCGTCCGCGCCGGCGAGCTCGACGATGTCGGTGAGATAGAACTCGCCCTTGGCATTATTGTTGCCGACCTTGTCGAGCAGCCGAAGCGCCTGGTTGCCGGCCACCGCCATCATCCCGGCATTGCAGAAGCCGATCTTTTTTTCCGCCTCGGAGCAGTCCTTCTCCTCCCTGATGGCGACGAGACGCCCGCCCTTCTCGATCAGCCGGCCGTATCCCGTCGGATTGGGCGGGCGGAAGCCGATCACCGCAACGGCAGCACCCTCCGCCAGCTTCTGCCGCGCGGCAGCCAGCGCTGCCGCATCGATCAGCGGCGTGTCGCCGAACATGACGAGGATGTCGTCGTAGCCCTTCGCTATCGCTTCGCGCGCGGCAAGCACCGCATGGGCCGTGCCGAGCCGCTTCTCCTGCACGAAGGTCTCGGCTTTCGGCGCGAATTTCTGCACCGCCTTCCGCATCTCGTCGGCGCCGTGGCCGATCACCAGCGCCAGACCCGTTGCCCCGGCGGCCTCAGCGGCCTTCACCACATGAGCCACCATCGGCAAGCCGGCAATGGCGTGCAGCACCTTGGGCATCGCGCTCTTCATGCGCGTACCTTCGCCGGCGGCGAGGATGACGGACAGGCAGGATCTCTGGCTCATAGGGCAACCGTATGAAAGGATTCAAATCATCGCATGCTAGCAGCGGCGTGATGCTGCACCAATGCGGTTAAATTCCGGTGAGACAGCGGATCACCTGGACTCTTGATCGGCAGGTCCACAATTCGATCCTGTGCACGAAGTGGCAGATCACCCGAGCCGCCCGAGCGCCGGGAAGTTTTCCAGCAGCCAGTAGGATGCGCTCTGCACGCCACCGGTGAGAAAAAACACGCCGGCGACGACGAGCAGCGCGCCGATCGCTTTTTCCACGCGACCGAGATGGACGCGAAATTTTCCCAGGAAGCGCATGAAGGCGCCGGAAAACAGCGCCGCGATCAGGAAGGGAATGCCAAGCCCGAGCGAATAGGCGGCGAGCAGCAGCGCGCCCTCGCCCACCGTCTCGCGGCCGCCGGCTAAGGTCAGGATCGGCCCCAGCACGGGGCCGATGCAGGGCGTCCAGCCGAAAGCAAAGGCCAGCCCCATGACATAGGCGGCGATCATGCTGGCCGGCTTGCCCTGTGACTGGAAGCGCGCCTCGCGCGACAACAGCGGGATGCGCAGGATGCCGAGAAAATTCAGGCCCATGATGATGATCAGCGCGCCGGCCACCATTGCCAGCGGTTCCTGCCAGACGCGCAGCAGCCGGCCGATCGTAGAGGCGCCGGCGCCAAGCGCGACGAAGACGGTGGAGAAGCCGAGGACGAAGGCAAGAGAGGCATAAAGCAGCGCGCCACGTGCGCCTTCGCGCGCCGTCGCGCCGGCGTTGCCGCGGAAATCGTCGACCGACACGCCGGCCATGTAGCAAAGATAAGGCGGCACCAGCGGCAGCACGCAAGGCGACAGGAACGAGATCGCCCCTGCCCCGACCGCGCTGACATAGCCGATGTCCAATGCCATTTCACGATGCCCCGGTTGTGCTGGCGCCGATATAGCGATGCCGGCGCCCTCGTGCCAATCACCATTGTGTGGCGCGTGGTCGCTAGCCGAGGAAGAAGCGGCGGCCGCTGCGCGTTCGATGGATGGCGCGCAGTGCCGCGTGCCGTCCGCGTACCGCCGGGCCGATGCTGGTTCTGTCGGCGACTCCCCTCGGTAAAAGACCGAACCAAGACACGATCCGTCGGTGCGCCAAAAAATGTGTTCTCCGCCATACACTCTAAGAGTGTATCGCTGTCGGCCAGTTCGCAAATTGGGCCTGTCCCCTTGACCGATTGCAAAAGCACGGCCATGTGAGCGACGAAAAGAGTGGGATTTCGTCGTGCGCCGCGGAGCTCTTCCGCCGCCTCACAGCTGATAAGAGACCTCATGGACGTCGTCGTCGTCGAATCGCCGGCCAAGGCGAAGACAATCAACAAATATCTGGGCAAGAACTATAAGGTCCTGGCCTCGTTCGGCCATGTCCGCGATCTGCCGGCCAAGGACGGCTCGGTGCGCCCGGACGAGGACTTCGCCATGTCCTGGTCGGTAGACACCGCCTCCGGCAAGCGCCTCGCCGACATCGCCAAGGCGGTCAAGGACGCCGACGGGCTGATCCTCGCCACCGACCCGGATCGCGAGGGCGAGGCGATTTCCTGGCATGTGCTGGAAGTGCTGAGGCAGAAGCGCGCGCTGAAGGACAAGCCGGTCAGCCGCGTCGTCTTCAACGCCATAACAAAGACCTCGGTAATGGAGGCCATGGCCAATCCGCGCCAGATCGATGCGCCGCTGGTGGACGCCTATCTCGCGCGCCGCGCGCTCGACTATCTCGTCGGCTTCACCCTCTCGCCGGTGCTGTGGCGCAAGCTGCCGGGCGCCCGTTCCGCCGGGCGCGTGCAGTCGGTGGCGCTGCGGCTGGTCTGCGACCGCGAATCCGAGATCGAGCGCTTCGTCCGCGAGGAATACTGGCAGATCGCCGCCATCCTCAACACGCCGCGCAACGACAGTTTCGAGGCGCGGCTGACCGCCTATGCCGGCAAGAAGTTGCAGAAGCTCGACATCGCCAACAAGGCCCAGGCCGACGACATCAAGGCGATGCTCGATGGCGCGACCTTCAAGGCGCTGTCGGTCGAAGCCAAGCCCACCAAGCGCAATCCGGGCCCGCCCTTCACCACCTCGACGCTGCAACAGGCCGCCTCCTCGCGGCTCGGCTTCTCGGCCAACCGCACCATGCAGGTGGCGCAGAAGCTTTACGAAGGCATGGATGTCGGCGGCGAGACCGCCGGCCTCATCACCTATATGCGAACCGACGGCGTGCAGATGGCGCCGGAGGCGATCACCGCGGCGCGCGATGCCATCGCCAGCGAGTTCGGCGCGAAATACCTGCCCGAAAACCCACGCTATTATTCGGTCAAGGCCAAGAACGCCCAGGAAGCGCATGAGGCGATCCGCCCTACCGATTTCAAGCGCACGCCGGCATCGGTCAGGCAATATCTCGATGCCGATCAGGCGCGCCTCTATGAGCTGATCTGGAAGCGCGCGATCGCCAGCCAGATGCAGCCGGCCGAGATCGAGCGCACCACGGTCGAGATCGAGGCGGTCAACGGCGCCCGCACCGCCGAGCTTCGCGCGGTCGGCTCCGTCATCCGCTTCGACGGCTTCATCGCCGCCTACACCGACCAGAAGGACGAGGACGCAGAGGACGAGGAGAGCCGCCGCCTGCCCGAGATCCGCGCCGGCGAACAGCTTGCCCGCGAGGCGATCAACGCCACCCAGCACACGACCGAGCCGCCGCCGCGCTATTCCGAGGCGTCGCTGATCAAGAAGCTGGAAGAGCTCGGCATTGGCCGGCCGTCGACCTACACGGCGATCCTGAAGACGCTCGAGGACCGCGACTACGTCGCCATCGACCGGCGCAAGCTGGTGCCGCAGGCCAAGGGCCGGTTGCTGTCGGCCTTCCTCGAAAGCTTCTTCGAGCGCTATGTCGAATATGACTTCACCGCCTCGCTCGAGGAAAAGCTCGACGAGATCTCCGACGGCAAGCTCGCCTGGAAGGACGTGCTGCGCGACTTCTGGAAGGATTTTTCGGGCGCCGTCGACGATATCAAGGAACTGCGCGTCTCAGACGTGCTCGATGCGCTCAACGATGAGCTGGCGCCGCTGGTGTTCCCCGCGCGGGAGGACGGCTCAAACCCGCGCGTCTGCCCGAAATGCGGCACCGGCAACCTGTCGCTGAAGCTCGGTAAGTTCGGCGCCTTCGTCGGCTGCTCGAACTATCCGGAATGCTCCTATACCCGCCAGCTTGGCGACGCCGCCAATCCCAACGGCGAGAACGGCAACGGCGACGACGGCGTCAAGCTGCTCGGCAAGGATCCATACACCGCCGAGGAGATCACGCTCAGGAGCGGCCGCTTCGGCCCCTACATCCAGCGCGGCGAAGGCAAGGACGCCAAGCGCTCGAGCCTGCCCAAGGGCTGGACCGCCGAGTCGATCGACCATGAGAAGGCGCTGGCGCTGCTGGCATTGCCGCGCGATGTCGGCAAGCATCCGGAAACCGGCAAGATGATTTCGGCCGGTCTTGGGCGGTACGGACCCTTCGTGCTGCACGACGGCACCTACGCCAATCTCGAAAGCATCGAGGACGTGTTCTCGATCGGCCTGAACCGCGCCGTTTCGGTGATCGCCGAGAAGCAGCAGAAGGGCAAGGGCGGCCGCAACGGGAGCACGCCGGCTGCGTTGAAGGAACTGGGCGAGCATCCCGACGGCGGCGGCAAGATCGTCGTGCGCGACGGCCGCTACGGACCCTACGTCAATTACGGCAAGGTCAATGCCACGC
>NZ_RZSF01000269.1:0-9461 GCF_004023325.1 Mesorhizobium sp. M1A.F.Ca.ET.072.01.1.1
GGCATAGCGGCTGCCGGCATCGAGCCGGGCCGCGAGGCGGTCGGCCATGATGGCGACGAGCGCACTGGCGCTCTGCAGGGTTATGCGCTCCACGCCCGGCTCGCCATGGATGCCGAGGCCGAGCTCGGAGTCGTCGGCGCCGAAGCGGTCCTCGTGGGTCTGGCCGGGGATCGAGCAGGAGGAGAGCGAGATGCCGAGCGAAACGATGTCCTTCGCCGCCGCCCGCGCTGCCGCCGCGACCGAGGCCAGGTCATGGCCGGATTCGGCAAGATGTCCGGCGATCTTGTGCACGAACAGCGTGCCGGCGACGCCGCGCGGCTGCGCGATATCGGGCAGCGCGATGTCGTCGCCGACAATCACCATGTCGACCGCGAAGCCCTCGGCGCGGGCCCTTTCTGCGGCGAGGCCGAAATTGAGGCGGTCGCCGGTGTAGTTCTTGACGATCAGCAGGCAGCCGGCCGGCCCGGTCGTCGCGCGGATCGCCGCCAGCACCGCCTCGACACTCGGCGAAGCGAAGATCTCGCCGGAGACTGCCGCCGTCAGCATGCCGGCGCCGACGAAACCCGCATGCGACGGCTCATGCCCCGCGCCACCGCCGGAAACGACGCTCACCTTCGCCTTGTCCCAGTCGGCGCGCAGCACGACCTTGATCTCGGGATAGCCGTCGAGCCGCGCCAGCGTGCCGGAGCCGGCAGTGGCCAGAAAACCGTCCAGCGCTTCGGTAACGATCGAGTCCTTGCGATTGAAAAAGTGCTTCATGGATTTCGTCCAGTCGTATCTGCGGTCGTCAAAAAAGTGCGGGTGCGCCGGCTACATCAATCTTTGCCCGTCCGACCCAAAATAAAGCGGCGAGCGATAGCGGATCGTCACTCTGTCCCCCTTTGCGAGCGACGTGTCGGGATCGGTCAGCGTTACCAGCTTCTTGGCGCCCACCGTGACATGCAGATGGTTCTGGTCGCCGAGATGCTCGACCCAGTCGACGACGCCGTCGGCATGGCCGTTCGCCGCCTTTTCGATCGCGAGATGTTCGGTGCGCGCGCCGATCGTCGTCGTGCCGGTGGGCGCGGCGCCGTCGGGCAGCAGCCCTGCCGGCAGAAGGTTGATCGCCGGCTGCCCGAGGCGGGCCGCGACATGAAGGTTTGCCGGCTCGGAATAGATCGCGCGCGGCGTGCCGATCTGCACCAGCACGCCCTCGGAGAGGATGCCGATGCGGTCGGCCATGGTCATCGCCTCGATCTGGTCATGCGTGACGTAGAGCATGGTGGCGCCGAGCTCGGACTGGATGCGCTTCAGCTCGAGCCTGAGATCGGCGCGCAGCTTGGCGTCGAGCGAGGACAGCGGCTCGTCCATCAGATAGATCGAGGGCTTTCGCACCAGCGCGCGGCCGATGGCGACGCGCTGCATCTCGCCGCCCGACAGCCTGGTCGAGCGGTTGTTGAGCTTGTGGTCGATGCGCACCATCCGCGCCACTTCTTCGACGCGGCGGCGGATCGCTTCCTCCGGAAAACGCCGCGCCGGCGAGCGCAGCGGGAAGGCGAGGTTGTCGAAGACCGAAAGATGCGGGTAGAGCGAATACTGCTGGAACACGAAGGCCGTGTCGCGCTCGACCGGCGACAGCCCCGTCGCATCGTGGCCGCCGATCTGGATCGTGCCGCTTTCCGGCCGCTCGAGCCCTGCGATCAGCCTGAGCGTCGTCGTCTTGCCGGCGCCGGTCGGGCCGAGCAGCACGACGAACTCGCCGTCCTTGATCTGCAGGTCGAGATCGCTGACCGCGACTGTCTCGCCGAAGCTCTTGGTCACACCCTGAATCTGGACGTCAGCCATGGCGCGCCTCCACTGCCTGATCGTACATGGCGGTTTTCACCGCGCGTCCAGTGCCTTTCTCGAACAGCGACAGCCGCGCGCTGCTCAATGCCAGCCCTACCTGTTCGCCCGTATTTAGATGGATTCCGGCCGGCACCCGGGCCTTGATGATGCCGTCAGCCGTCTCCACCGCGACGATCTGCGTGGTGCCGAGATATTCGGTGCCGTAGATCGCGCCGCGCAGCTTCGAAGCATCATCGAAGCGGATGTGCTCGGGGCGGATGCCAAGCGCCATGTCGGCCGGCGCAATATCCTCGCGCACTTCCGGGACCGTCACCCTGGCGCCCTGCACGACGATCTCCTTCGCACCCTTCGCGAGCCCACCGCCGAAGCGCAAGAAGTTCATCGGCGGCGAGCCGATGAAATCGGCGACGAACATCGTGGCCGGCCGGTCGTAAATCTCGCGCGGGCTGCCGAACTGCTCGATGACGCCGTGGTTCATCACCGCTATCTTGTCGGCCATGGACATCGCTTCCATCTGGTCGTGCGTGACATAGACGGTGGTGGCGTGGATGCGGTTGTGCAGCTCGCGCAGCTCATGCACCATCAAATCGCGGAACTCGGTGTCCAGGGTTCCAAGCGGCTCATCCATCAGGAAACATTTCGGTCGCCTGACGATGGCGCGGCCGAGCGCGACGCGTTGGCGGTCGCCGCCGGCAAGACCGGAGACCGACTTGTCGAGCAGGTGGTCGATGCGCAGCAGCTTCGCGGTCTCCTCGACGCGCGTGCGGATCTCGGCCGACGCCATGCCTTGCGCCAAGAGCGGGAAGCCGATGTTCTTGCGCACATTCATATGCGGATAGAGCGCGAAGAGCTGGAAGACGAAGGCGATGTCACGCTCGCGCGCCCGGCGCATGGTGACGTCCTCGCCGCCGAGCAGGATCTTGCCGCCGGTGGGCAGTTCGAGGCCGGCGATCATGCGGAGCGTCGTCGTCTTGCCGCAGCCCGACGGCCCGAGCATGACGAAGAACTCGCCATCCTCGACGACGAAATTGGAATCCTGCACGGCGACGAACTCGCCGAAGGCCTTCCTCAGATTCTGAACACGGATCTCGGCCATTTTTATTCCGGGAATTTCGAGACGACGATGAACATGGCGGTGCCGGCGAGCATGGTGACGAAGGAATAGCTGTAGAGCGACAGCGCGAAAGGCTGGAACAGCATCAAAAAGCCGATGGCGATGATCGCGGTGGCGATGTTTTCCATCAGGCCGCGTCTTGCCCAGACGGGCCAACGCGATTTGCGTTTTGCAGGCTGGATCGTGCTCATTTGCGCACCGCGCCGAAGGTAATGCCGCGCAGCAATTGCTTGCGGAGCAGGATGGTGAAGACCAGGATCGGCACCAGGAATATCGTCGTGCCGGCGGCGACTGCCGGCCAGTCCTGGCCGCCTTCGCCGATGATGGTCGGGATGAAGGGCGGCGCCGTCTGCGCCGTGCCGGAGGTCAAAAGCGCGGCGAAGGCATATTCGTTCCAGGCAAAGATCAGGCAGAAGATGGCGGTCGCGGCAATGCCGGTAGTCGCCTGCGGCAGAACCGTGCGCCAGAAGGCCTGCAGCCGCGTATAGCCGTCGATCATCGCCGCTTCTTCGTATTCGCGCGGGATCTCGTCGATGAAGCCCTTGAGCAGCCAGACCGCCAGCGAGACATTGACCGCGGTGTAGAGCAGGATCATGCCGAGCGCGGTGTCGGAGAGGCCGAGCTCGCGGTACATCAGGTAGATCGGGATCGCGACGGCGATCGGCGGCATCATGCGCGTCGACAGGATGAAGAACAGGAGGTCGTCTGCCAAAGGCACCTTGAAGCGCGAGAAGCCGTAGGCCGAGAGCGTGCCGAGGAACACCGCGCAGAAGGTCGAGCCGAAGGCGATGATCAGCGAGTTGACGAAGCGCGGCAGGAAGTTCGACGGGCCGGCGATCACCATGTTTCGCTTGCGCACCGTCTCGTCGCAGAAGCCGGTCGCCGGTCCGAGCGCGTTGATGTATTCCGGCGTCTGCCTGGTGCGCGTCGTGAACAGGTTGCAGTAGCCTTCGATGCTCGGCTGGAAGACGATCTTCGGCGGATAGGCGATCGAATCCGGCGGCGTCTTGAAGCTGGTGGCGAAGATCCACAAGAGCGGCACGATCGAGATCAGCGCGTAGCCGACGACGAGCACGCCGGCGATCCGCTTCGAGTTCGTCGAAGGTGCGACGACGGAATGGGCGGTGGTCAGGCTCATCTCTGCTTCACCTTGTTGAGTGCCTTGACGTAGATATTGGCAAGGCCAAACACCGCGACGAACAGGACGATGGCGAAAGCCGAGGAATAGCCGGTGCGCCAGCTTTCGAAGGCCTGCCGCTTCAGCGTTATCGAGGCGACCTCGGTGGTCGAGCCCGGTCCGCCGCCGGTGAGCAGGTTGACCATGTCGAACATCTTGAAGTTCTCGATGCCGCGAAACAGCACCGCCAGCATGATGAAGGGCAGCGCCATCGGCAGGGTGATCGACCAGAACTGCCGCCAGTTGGAGGCGCGGTCGACCTCGGCCGCTTCATAAATGTATTCTGGGATGGAGCGCAGGCCGGCGAGGCAGATCAGCATCACGTAAGGTGTCCACATCCATGTGTCGACGATGATGATCGCCCATGGCGCCAGCTCGACATTGGACAGCATCTGGACATTCGTCGGCGCGATGCCGGTGAGGAATGAGATGGCGTAGGCGAACAGCCCGATCTGCGGTTCGTAGAGGAAGCGCCAGAAATTGCCGACCACCGCCGGGGACAGCATCATCGGCACCAGGATGATCGTGGTCCAGAAGGCGTGGCCGCGGAATTTCCGGTCGATCAGCCAGGCGAGCGTGAAGCCGAGCACCGTCTGCAGCAGGATGGTCCAGAAGACGAAATGCGCCGTCGTCTGCATGGCGATCCAGATATCCTGGTCGCCGAGGATGCGCCTGTAGTTGGAAAGCCCGAGATTCTTGACCACTTCGTTCGGGCGGTTGGCGCGGTAATTGGTGAAGGAGAGGTAGATCGCCCAGAACAGCGGGAAGATGTTGATGGCTAAAAGCAGAAGGATCGTCGGCGAAATGAACAGCCAGGCGAGGCCCTTGTCGCTGATGCCCCGGATCTTCCTGGCCAACGGCTCGGGTGTGGCCCGCGCAGCGTTGTCCGCAGTCCGATTGAGCATGGTTAGTCCTGCATCGGTCACTGGTCAGCCTCGGCGATGAAATTTATCTGAACTGCGTCCCGTGCGAACGCGGCACGGGACGCACCTGCTCGGGAGGAGCCTTACATCTTGCCGTCGTCCTGGAAGATCTGCGTCCAGTCCTTGACGAGGCCGTCGAGCGCATCCTTGGCCGAGCCCTGGCCGGCGACGACATAGTCGTGGAAGCGCTTCTGCGAGGCCTGCAGCAGCGGCGCGTAGCTCGGCTCTGCCCAGAAGTCCTTCACGATCGCCATGGAGTCGAGGAAGGCCTGCGCATAGGGCTGGCTGGACGGGAACTTCGGATCCTTGACGACGGAATTCAGGCAGGAATAGCCGCCGAGCGACCACCACTTGGCCTGCACGTCCTTGTTGGCGAACCACTTGATGTATTTCAGCGCCGATTCCTGCTTGTCGGAGTAGGAAACCACCGAGATGCCCTGGCCGCCGAGCTGCGCGAACTGGTCGCCGTCGGGACCTTTCGGATTGGCGAAGTAACCGATCTTGTCGCCGCCGACATTCTCGTCCTTCTGGAGGCCGGGCCAAGTGAAGGCGAAGTTCATGTGCATTGCCACCTGGCCGGATTTGAAGGCATCGACGCCTTCGCCCATGTAGCTGTTGGAGGCGCCGGGCGGCGTGCAGCAATCATAGAGCGCCTTGTAGAATTCCAGCCCCTTCACCGACTTTTCGGAATTGACGAAGCCGTCCATCTCATAGGGCTTCTTCGGGTTCTCATACTGGAAGCCGTAGCTGTAAAGCACGTCCATGGCGCCCATGGTGATGCCTTCCGAGCCGCGCTCGGTGTAGATCGAGGCGCCATAGACGGTCTTGCCGTCGATCTGCCGCTTCTGGAAGAACTCGGCGATCTGCTTCAGCTGGTCGAAGGTCGTCGGCGGGGCGAGGTCCCAGCCATACTTCTCCTTGAACTCCTTCTGCAGTTCCGGCCGCGAGAACCAGTCCTTGCGATAGGTCCAGCCGACCACGTCGCCCATGGCCGGCAGCGCCCAGTAGTTCGGCGTGTTCTTCGGCCATTCGGAATAGCCGACGACGGTCGCCGGCACGAAGTCGTCCATGCTGATCTTCTCCTTGTCGAAGAAGTCGTTCAGCTTGACGTAATGACCGTTCTCGGCCGCGCCGCCGATCCACTGGCTGTCGCCGATGATCAGGTCGCAGAGCTTGCCGTGTGAGTTGAGCTCATTGAGGAAGCGGTCGGCATAGTTGGTCCACGGCACGAATTCGAACTTCATGCCGATGCCGGTTTCCTTGGTGAAGTCCTTGGACAATTCCACGAGCGCGTTGGCCGGATCCCAGGCCGCCCAGCAAAGCGTCAGGTCTTCCGCATGCGCCGCGTTCGAGACGGCGGTCGACGCGAGTGCCGCCGAGGCCAGTCCCAACGCCAGTTTCAAGGTCGATTTCATGCCTTACCTCCCATTTGCGAAACGCGTCCGGATGACGGTTTCAAAAGCCCTCAACCCTCGCTCCTCCGAGGGCCTGAACATGGCGCGCGTCGCGCCGCCGATGTTTAGTAATTTGTTTAGTGATGCTCTTTTTACTAAACAACGCAAGCGAATTCGTTGCTGCGCCGCAGCATGACGAAGGCGGTGCTTGAAATCGTTGGGAAATAACTGTCGGTGCCTTGGCGGCTCGTAGCTTCAGCCGGCTACTTGACGCTCTTCGGGCCCACCGTGACCGGCCGGATCCGCGGCGCCGGAGGCAGCAGCTCGCGGATGTCGGCAAAGGGGAAGACGGGCTCGAACCGAAACGCCTCGGCCAGCGCGCCGGGCGCGCCGTTGCATTGGCCGGCGCGGAACGCGTTCTGCATGCGTGCACCGTTGAGATAATGCTCGGGCCCCTGTGAGCGATGCGCGAGAATCGCCTGCGCCTTGAGGTCCCAGTGGCTGGAAATGTCGACGTAATGCGTCGGCGAGAAACCTGTGCCGCCGAGCGTGTCGGCATGCAGCACCGGTACCTCGAAGGACGCCGCGATGCGCACGCCGTCCGACAGCGCGCGGTGGTCGCCGTGATAGTCGTTCGGCGCATGCGTGATCGCGAGGTCCGGTTGCACCTCGCCGATCAGCGCCTTGAGTGTGTCGATCAATGCGGCATCCGCAACCAGCGCCCCGTCGGGGAAACCGAGGAAACGCGGTGTGACGCCGAGCAGGGTGGCCGCCTCGGTCGCTTCCTCGCGCCGCGCTTTGACAAGCGCGGCCGGATCGCCGTTGCCGCCCTTGGCGCCGTCCGTGGCTATCGCAAAAGTCAGCTCTGCGCCTAGCGCGGCATAGGCGGCCAGCGTACCGAACATGAATATCTCGATATCGTCGGGATGAGCCCCCAGCGCCAGTATCTTCACTTCTTTTCTCCCGGATATGGAACGTGCCGAACGGAATCCTGCTCGCCCTCGTCGCCTATGCAAGCTATTCGTGGAGCGATGCCGTCATCAAGAGCCTGGGCGGGCAGTTCACCGTCTTCGAGATCGGCTTCTTCGTAACCTTGTTTGCCGGCTGTTTCCTGTTCTTCACAAGGCCTGCCGATGAGCGCTGGCGCGACTTCTGGCGCACCAGCCGGCCCTGGGCCGTGCAGGCCCGCGCCTGGGCAGGCATCGCATCGGGCGTGCTCAGCGTCTATGCCTTCACCACCATTCCGCTGGCGGAAGTCTACGCGTTGATTTTCCTGGCGCCGTTGTTCGTCACCATCCTCTCCACTCTCATCCTGAAGGAGAAGGTTGGGCCGTGGCGATGGCTCGCCGTGGTCGCCGGCTTTGCCGGCGTCATGCTGGTCGTCAGGCCGGGTTTCCGCGAACTTCATCTCGGCCACCTCGCGGCCTTTGCCATCGCCTTTCTTGCCGCCACCAGCGTCATCCTGATGCGGTCGCTGGCGCAGCAGGAGAAGCGCACGACGATGCTCGGCGTGCTTGTCGGCTATGGCCTGCTCTTCAATGGCCTCGGTGTGGCGGCAACGTCGTTCACCTTGCCGGATGGCAATCAGCTGATCTGGCTGGTCATGGCCGGCGCCTTCACCGCCGGCGGTCAGCTGTTGCAGCTTCTCGCGGCCAAATACGCGCCCGCCAACCGGATCGCGCCGACGCATTATTCACAGATCGTCTGGGCGGTGGTGCTGGGCTCGTTGTTCTTCCGGGAAGATCCCGACCTGCTGACGCTGGCCGGCCTTGCGGTGCTCGGCGCCTCGGGCCTGCTGACCATGGTTCGCGAGGAGGTACGGCTGGGCACCGTGCGCTGGAACCCGTTCACGCGCACCAGGCTTTAGGCAATTCCGGGACAGGTTGCGCGCTCACCGTGGCCGCTGATATGCGGACGCCATGAACAGAGGAATTTTGCCGGAACTCCCGGTATCCGCCGTGCTGCCGGTGCTCGGCGAGGCGCTCGCCGGGCGCAACAGCGCCGTGCTGGTGGCGCCGCCCGGTGCCGGCAAGACGACGCTGGTGCCGCTGGCGCTGCTCGACGCGCCCTGGCTCGGCGAAGGCAGGATCGTGCTGCTGGAGCCGCGCAGGCTGGCAGCCCGCGCCGCCGCCCGTCGCATGGCCGAGCTTGTCGGCGAGGAGCCGGGTGGTACAGTCGGCTACGCGATGCGCATGGAGAACCGCACTTCAGCGCGGACAAAGATCCTCGTCGTCACCGAAGGCGTGCTGTCGCGCATGATCCTCGACGATCCCGAACTGCCCGGCGTTGCGGCGGTAATCTTCGATGAATTCCACGAGCGTTCGCTCGACGGCGATTTCGGCCTCGCGCTGGCGCTCGATGTTCAGGGCGCGCTGAGGCCGGATCTGCGCCTGCTGGTGATGTCGGCGACGCTCGACGGCGCGCGCGTCGCAAAACTACTGGCGGGGGCGCCGGTGATCGAAAGTGAGGGCCGCGCCTTCCCGGTCGACATCCGCTATGACGAGCGGCCGGCCGGCATGGCGGTCGAGGACGCGATGGCCAAGGCGCTTCGCTCGGCTTTAGCCGCCGAGCAGGGCAGCGTGCTCGCTTTCCTGCCCGGACAGCGCGAGATCGAGCGCACCGCAGAGCGGCTCGAAGACCGCCTCGGTGCCGATACCGACATCGTTCCGCTCTATGGCCAGTTGGACAACAGGGCGCAGGATGCCGCGATCAAGCCGGCGCCGGCTGGCCGCCGAAAAGTGGTGCTGGCGACCTCGATCGCCGAGACCTCGATCACCATCGACGGCGTGCGCGTCGTCATCGATTCCGGCCTATCGCGCCTGCCGCGCTACGAGCCGGCAAGCGGCCTGACCCGGCTGGAAACGGTGCGCGTCAGCAAGGCTTCCGCCGATCAGCGGGCCGGCCGCGCCGGACGAACGCAGCCGGGCGTCGCCATCCGGCTATGGCGTGCCGAGCAGACGGCGGCGCTTCCCGCCTTTACGCCGCCGGAAATCCTCGAGGCTGACCTTTCCGGCGTGTTGCTCGAC
>NZ_RZSF01000026.1:0-38864 GCF_004023325.1 Mesorhizobium sp. M1A.F.Ca.ET.072.01.1.1
CCACCGAGCCGCCGGGCCTGATTCCGGCTAGGTCGATGCCATGCAGGCAGCAGGCCAGCGGCTCGCAGAAGGCGCCATGCGTCGGCTTGAGGTTGCCGGGCAGGAGGAAGGCCTGGCCTTGCGGCATCACGACACAATCGGCGAAACCGCCGTCCCGGTGGATGCCGATAGCCCTGAGATTGCTGCACAAATTGACGCGGCCGGCCCGGCACTGGCTGCAGCGCCCGCAGGCGATGTTGGGGTCGCCCGTGACCCGATCGCCGACGGCGATGCCGGACACCGCGTCGCCGACCGCCTCGACGATGCCGCAGAATTCGTGGCCGAGCGTGACCGGCGGCGTGCACGGGAATTCGCCATGGAACAGGTGGCGGTCCGTGCCGCAGACGCCGCAGGCTTCGATCCGCACCAGAACATCCTCAGGCCCCGGCGCAGGTTTGTCGACCTCACGAAGGGCGATGCCGCCGATTGCTTCCAGCCGTACGGCTCTCATGACTTGGTCACCTCAGTTGAAACTCGGCGGCTTGGAAAGATCGGGCGCCGGCGCCGCCGGCTTGGCGGGGGCCGTATCGCCGAAATTCGGCGGCTGTGACAAGTCCGGGGTGCCAGGCGCGGCGGGCGCCGAGCCGCCACCGGCGGGCGCCGCGCCATTGTCGGCCGGCGTGCCGAGCGGCGCAAGTCCCGGCATGTCCGGCAGCTTGAGGTCGATCGTGCTCGGCTCGACGGCGGTGCCCTTGTAGCGCATCACCATTTGCGGGAAGGCGATGGTAAGCCCGATCATGATCACCTGGATACAGACGAACGGCACCGCGCCCCAATAGATCTGGCCGGTGGTGACCGGCGCGATCTGCTTGCCGGTGATGCGGTCGAGATAGGGCACGCGCGCCGCGACCGAACGCAGGTAGAACAGCGCGAAGCCGAACGGCGGATGCATGAAGCTGGTCTGCATGTTCACGCCAAGCAGCACGCCGAACCAGATCAGGTCGATGCCGAGCTTGTCGGCGGCGGGCGCCAGCAGCGGCACGATGATGAAGGCGAGCTCGAAGAAGTCGAGGAAGAAGGCGAGCACGAAAACCAGCACGTTGACGCCGATCAGGAAGCCGGTCTCGCCGCCCGGCAGTGAGGTCAAGAGATGCTCGACCCAGATGTGGCCGTTGACGCCGTAGAAGGTGAGCGAGAAGACGCGCGCGCCGATCAGGATGAACAGCACGAAGGCGGAGAGCCGCGTCGTCGAGGCCAGCGCCTGCTTGATGACATCCATCGTCAGCCGCCCCTTGAAGCCCGCCATGATCAGCGCGCCGACGGCGCCCATGGCACCGCCCTCGGTCGGGGTGGCGATGCCGAGGAAGATGGTGCCCAGCACCAGGAAGATCAGCGCCAGCGGCGGGATCAGCACGATCACCACCTGCTGTGCCAGCTTGGACATCACGTTGATGTGGAGGCGCTGGTCGGCGATCGCCACGATGTAGATGGCGATCACGCCGACGGTGGCGCCAAGGATGTCCGCATTGTCGCCATGCGTCGGCGCGAGGTAACGATAGGCCGCATAGGAAATCGCGCCGGTCACCATCAGCGCCACGATCAGCGAAATCACGCCGTGGCCGAGCGTGCGGGCCTCGAGCGGCAATGCCGGCATCGAGTTCGGCCGGACGATCGACATGATCAGGATGTAGAGCATGTAGATGCCGGTCAGAACGAGGCCGGGGATCAGTGCGCCCGCATACATGTCGCCCACCGAGCGTCCAAGCTGGTCGGCCAGCACAATCAGCACCAGCGAGGGGGGGATGATCTGGGCCAGTGTGCCGGAAGCCGCGATCACGCCCGAGGCGAGGCGCCGGTCGTAGCCGTAGCGCAGCATGATCGGCAGCGAGATCAGCCCCATGGCGATGACGGAGGCCGCCACCACGCCGGTCGTAGCGGCAAGCAGTGCGCCGACGAAGATCACCGCATAGGCAAGCCCGCCGCGGATCGGGCCGAACAGCTGCCCGACCGTGTCGAGCAGGTCCTCGGCCATGCCGGATCGCTCCAGCACGATCCCCATGAAAGTGAAGAATGGAATGGCCAGCAGCGTGTCGTTCGACATCACCCTGGTGCCGTAGAAATTATCCGGCAGCGCATGCAGCAGCGGCCAGGCGAGGTTGATCGAGCCGCCGGAATAGGGCGACAAGAGCACGCCGATGAAGAAGAACAACAGGCCGTTCGCAGCGAGCGAGAAGGCGACGGGGTAGCCGATCAACAGGAAGATGATCAGCGAGGCGAACATGATCGGCGCCATGTTCTGCGCGATGAACTCGATCATGAGCGCACCTCGCCGGACAGCGCCTTGGCTTCTTCGGCGAGCGTTTCGGCCTCGAGTTTGGCCTGGTCGTGGGCCGACACATAGGGAGTGGGATCCTCCATATCGCCGCGCATGATGGCGATCTTCTTGATGATCTCGGCGACGCCCTGGATGGCCAGCAGGAAGAAGCCGACGAGCAGGATGGCCTTGGCCGGCCAGACGATCAGCCCGCCGGCATTGGTCGACATCTCGCCGCTGCGGAAGGACAGCGACACGTAAGGCACGAAGTAGATCACCATCAGCACCACGAACGGCATCAGGAAGAGGAGATGGCCGAGGAGGTCGATCCAGTGCTGCACGCGGCGGGGGAACATGCCGTAGACGATGTCGATGCGGATATGGTCGTTCTGTTTCAGCGTATAGGCGGCGGCCAGCATGAAGGCGGCGCCGAACAGATACCACTGCAGTTCGAGCCAGGCGTTGGAGGAGATGTCGAACACCTTGCGGATGACCGCGTTGCCGGCGCTCACCAGGATCGCAAGCAGGATCAGCCACGAGACCCAGCGGCCGATGAACTCGTTGATGCGGTCGATCGTCGTGGATAGAGCGAGCAGCCCTGCCATGCATTTCCTCCCTCGCGCACCGGCCCCGAGAATCGCGTTCGATTTCGGAAAGCACGATGCCTAACTCAAAGTGCTGGCGCCGCGCCCGAGTCCCCCTCCGGTGTCGCGCCGCTTGGCCCAACGGTATGCAGTGCGTGGCCCGGATGGTCAACATGGCAAAGCACGTGCCGGCAACCCAGGCGACGAGCAACGGTAAAAACCGGTCACCTCACGGCGCGTCATGCAACCAAAGTCTGATGGGTTTCAGGCGACCTTGGCCTGGTCGCGGCCGGCGCCGATCAGCACCAGCATGGCGACGAGAAAGAGGTATATCCAGCCGTCGCGCCATTCGAGCGGGAAATAACCGGCCCACAGCGATTCGGCCATGCCGAAGGCCGCGGCACCGAGAGCAGCCTTGAGCGGCGACATGTAGCCGCCGACCGCCGTCACGAACAGGATCTTGAGGCCGTAGACGAGGCCCGTGCCGAAGCTGATGTTGCCGTAGTAGATGCCGGCGAGCATGCCGGCAAAAGCCGCGCAGAAGCCGCCATAGAGCACCGCGCGGCGGAACACCGCGGTGACGTCGATGCCGCACATCGCGGCCGCCTTCGGGTCGTCGGACACGGCCCGCCAGGCGCGTCCGAAGCGCGAATGCGAAAACAGCCAGGCGGCCACTGCCACCATCGCCATCACCGCCGCGCAATCCAAGAGCTGGATAACGGTGAGCGTCACCTTGAAGCCGGCACCCTGCGCGAAGACGACGGGTTGGGCGAGCATCGGCGGCAGCCAGAGATCATGCGTGTCGGCGGCGATGCGGCTTGCTTCCGACAGGAACAGCAAGATGCCGAGCGTCGTCACCACGATCGCATTAGGCGACCGGTCCGCCAGCCTCTCGAACACGCTGCGCGACAGCACCTGGCTGATCAGCACCGAATAGAGCAGGGCAGCAACGATACCTAGCGCGACCGAGGCAAACAGCGTCAGCCACAGCGCCTGATAGCCGAAGGCGGCGGTCAGGATCATGGTGTGGCCGCAAAAGGCAAACAGCGCGCCATAGGCAAGGTTGGTGCGGTGCAGGATGCCGTTGGTCAGCACGTAGCCGAAGGCGAGCAGCGCATAGAGCGCGCCCGAATGCAGCCCGTTCAGCACCTGCTGATAGAAATAGAGCATGGAGCATCCCTAGGGCCGCGCGAACTGGCCCCCGTTTCGAGCGTTGCATCCGAAATCTAACTTGTCAAATACGTTTTATCGGTTAGATTTCCGGCATGACGGTATCCTGGACCCCGCACCGCTTCACCGGCGGCATCCTCGCGCTCGACACGGCGAACACGGTCGTCCTGCGCAACGATCCGGAAAAGACCTTCGACCGTTTCGCTGATCCGGCCGAGATCGCCCGCTTCGCCGAGGCGGCGAGCGGCTTTCGCGCCGCCGAGCTTGGCGGCCGGCGGCTGGAGGCGCCTGAACCGGGCGGCATTGCCGCGGTCGTGCTGTCGATCCGCGAGGCGACGGACCGCCTGTTCCGCCATGCCGTAGCGAAAGGCGCGATCGCCGCCGGCCATCTGCCGGATTTCCTGACCGCCTGCGCCAACGGCCTCTCCGGCAGCAGCACCGAGATCGGCGCGCCGGGCAGGCCCTTTGGCGATCCGGCGACGCCGATCGCTTTCGAGGCGGCTTTGGCCGTCTCGGCGCTTTCGCTGCTGCGCGACGACACCGTTGCCAGGCTCAGGATCTGTCCGAACTGCAGCTGGCTCTTTCTGGACCGCAGCCGCAACTCAAGCCGCCTCTGGTGCGACATGGCCGTCTGCGGCAACCGCCAGAAAGCGAACCGCTATTATCGCCGCCGCACGGCGGCCAGGGAGGCCACCAATGCTTAGAAAATTCCGTTCGATCGCTCTCGGCGCGGCCCTGATCGCCGCGACGGCGCTCGGCGCCTGCCGCGACACCGGCAAGGAGCAGCTCTTCGCCATTTCCGGCAAGCTGTTCGAGTTCAACTACCGGCTTGGCATCGCCACCTATGTCATCACGCTGAGACCGCTGCGGCCGATGGGCGAGGGACAGATTGCGGTGGTGAATTTCCAGAATCCGGCCGGCGGCGACCCACTCATCGTCAACCAGAAGATCTGGCCGAAGCTCCCGCATATCACCTTGACCAGCCCGCCGCTCACCTGCGTGGTCAAGGACAAGCCCTATTCCGTGACGATCCGCATCGAAGATTCGAGCGGCACGTTGCTTCAAAGCCTCGAGACGACGATGACCTCCTCGGCGGACCAGACCATGCTGCCGGACCGGCCGCTGGTGATCGGGCCGAAATACGAGCTCAACCCGGACCTTGCCGGCCATCCCGACGGCAAGCTGCCGGATGCGCCCAAGCCGGATTGCTCGAAGGCGGCTTGAGGCCCGTTGACCGGTCGAAATTTTCGTGCGCTGCAAAGCGTTTAGCGTGCGATTGAATGCGGCGACCGCTTCCAGCGGGACCGTTTGTTGCGTGCGCTCTGGTCGCTGCGATTTCGTTTGACCTGTCCCGCAAGGGAAGAAAGACTGCGGCCTCTCACTCCGACGTTGGCCGCCGATCCACGGCGCGCCTCCGCAGAGGACATGCCTGATGACGCTGCATGACGTCGCGCTCGACGACAAGTTCGACCTTGGCAAGGAGCGCGTTTTCCTGTCCGGGGCGCAAGCCGTCGTGCGCATGCTTTTGATGCAGCGCGAGCGCGACCGCCGCGCCGGCCTCAACACCGCAGGCTTCGTCTCCGGCTATCGCGGCTCGCCGCTGGGCGGTCTCGACATGCAGCTGTGGAAGGCGAAGCGGCAGCTTGCGCAGGCCGACATCGTCTTTCAGCCGGGCCTCAACGAAGAGCTCGCCGCCACCGCCTGCTGGGGCTCGCAGCAGACCGAGCTGCTCGGCGAAGGCACCCATGACGGCGTCTTTGCCGTCTGGTACGGCAAGGGGCCGGGCGTCGACCGCTCCGGCGACGTTTTCCGCCACGCCAATCTCGCCGGCTCGTCGAGAAATGGCGGCGTTCTCGCCCTGATGGGCGACGACCACATGGCCGAATCCTCGACGAACGCACATGCCACCGAATTCCTGTTCGTCGACACCATGGTGCCGATCCTCAACCCCGCCGGCGTCCAGGAGATCATCGACTACGGTCTCTTAGGCTTCGCCATGTCGCGTTTCGCCGGCACCTGGGCGGCGATCAAATGCGTCAAGGACAATATCGAATCGACCGCTTCGGTCGACGCCTCGATCGAGCGGCTGAACATCGTCATTCCTGATTTCGACATGCCGCCGGGCGGCCTCAACATCCGCCACGAGATCGACATGCTCGGCCAGGAGGAGCGCCTGCAAGAGCACAAGCGCGCCGCCGCTTCCGCCTTCATCCAAGCCAACGGGCTCAATCGGACCGTCTATTCGGGCGGCAGCAACCCGAAGCTCGGCATCATCACTATAGGCAAGAGCTATCTCGACGTCCGCCAGGCGCTGGAGGATATCGGCATCGACGAAAATGCGGCCAATCGCATAGGCATCCGCCTGTTCAAGGTCGGCTGCCCCTGGCCGCTCGATTATCAGCATATCGCCGACTTCGCCCGCGGCCTCGACACCATCGTCGTCGTCGAGGAGAAGCGCTCGTTGATCGAGGTCCAGTTGCGCGAGAACCTCTACGGTTCCGCTATTCAGCCTGCCATCGTCGGCAAGAAGGACGAGCGCGGGGACTGGCTGTTTCCGGCCAAGGGCGCGCTCGACCCGAACGAGATCGCGATCGCGCTCGGCGAGCGTATCTTGCGCACCATCGGCCCCTTGGAGGAGATCGCGGCGCGCGTGGCGAAGCTGCGCCAGTTCCAGGCGATGCTCGCCGATACCGTCGACATCGGTTCGCGCACGCCGTTTTTCTGTTCGGGCTGCCCGCACAATTCCTCGACCAAGGTGCCGGAGGGCTCGCTTGCCGCCGCCGGCATCGGCTGCCACTTCATGGCGCTGTGGATGGACCGGAACACGGTTGGCTTCACCGCCATGGGCGGCGAGGGCGCGCAATGGGTCGGCCAGGCGCCGTTCTCCAAGCGCGGCCATATCTTCCAGAATCTCGGCGACGGCACCTACAACCACTCCGGCGCGCTGGCGATCCGCTTTGCGCTCTCCTCAGGCGCCAACATCACCTACAAGATCCTCTACAATGACGCAGTCGCCATGACCGGCGGCCAGCCGCACGAAGGTGGCCTCACCGTCGATATGATCGCCAGACAGGTGCGCGCCGAGGGCGTCGAGCGCATCGCCGTCGTCACCGACGAGCCGGCTAAATATGCCGGCAAGGCCGATTTCCCGCCCGGCGCCACGATCCATCACCGCGACGACCTCGACCTCGTCCAGCGCGAGCTGCGCGAGGTCAAGGGCGTGTCGGTGCTTCTCTATGACCAGACCTGCGCCGCGGAAAAGCGCCGGCGCCGCAAGCGCGGCACCTTCCCCGATCCCGACAAGCGCGTCTTCATCAACGAACTGGTCTGCGAAGGCTGCGGCGATTGCGGCGTGCAGTCGAACTGCGTCTCGATCCAGCCGGTCGAGACCGAATTCGGCCGCAAGCGCCGGATCGACCAGTCGAGCTGCAACAAGGATTTTTCCTGCCTCAACGGCTTCTGCCCCTCTTTCGTGACGGTGCATGGCGGCAAGATCAGGAAGGCCGAGGGGATTGCCGGCAAGAGCGATCCGCTCGAAGGCGTGCCGTCACCCGGCGAATTTCCACTCGGATCTCAGGGCTGGGCGGCGATCATCGACGGCGTCGGCGGCACCGGCGTCGTCACCATCGGCGCGGTGCTGGGCATGGCTGCCCATATCGAGGGCAAGGGCTGCGGCATGATCGACATGGCGGGCCTTGCCCAGAAGGGCGGCTCGGTCTTCACCCATGTCCGCATCGCCCCGACGCCCGAGGACATCCACGCCATCCGCGTTTCCGCTGGCAAGGCCGATCTTGTGCTTGGCTGCGACCTCGTCGTCTCCGGCGCCAAAAAGGTGCTCGCCGCGGTGCGAGAGGGCCATACCATGTTCCTCGCCAACACCGCCGAGATCATGCCCGGCGAATTCACCCGTTCCGCCGATTTTTCGCTGCCGGTCGAGCGGCTGAAGAAGGCGATCCGTGCCGCCGCCGGCGACGACAAGGCCCACTTCTTCGATGCCACCCGCACGGCGACCGCGCTGTTCGGCAATTCGCTCGGCGCCAACATGTTCATGCTCGGCTTCGCCTTCCAGCATGGCGGGCTGCCGCTCTCGGCCGAAGCCGTTGAAAAAGCGATAGAATTGAACGGCGAAGCGGTGGTGATGAACATCGCCGCCTTCCGCTGGGGCCGTCGCGCCGCGCACCAGCCGGATTTCGTGCGCGGCCTGGTCGGTCGTACCGGCAAGCCGGCGTCGGCACCCGAAACGCTCGACGACATTGTCGCCCGGCGGGTGGCTTTCCTCACCGCCTACCAGAACGCCGCCTATGGCAAGCGCTATTCCAACAGGATCGCGGCGCTGCGCGCAGCCGAGGCGAGAGCGGTTCCCGGCTCAACGGCCGTCACCGAGGCGGCCGCGAAAAACCTCTTCAAGCTGATGGCGATCAAGGACGAGTACGAGGTGGCCCGGCTTTACACCGACGACAGCTTCGCCGCCGATCTCGCAAGGCAGTTCCAAAGCTACGAAAAGCTGGAATTTCACCTCGCGCCGCCGATCCTCGGGCGGCGCGGCAATGACGGCAAGCCGAGGAAATCGAGTTTCGGCCCGTGGATGATGAAGGCATTTCGCCTGCTTGCTGTCATGAGAGGCCTGCGCGGCACCGCGTTCGACCTGTTCGGCCATACCGCCGAACGGCGCGCCGAGCGGCAACTGCTTGCGCAATACGAGGCCGATCTCGATCTGATCGCCGCAGCGCTTGCGCCGGGCAAGGTCGAGGCCGCCGCCGCTCTGGCCTCCGTTCCGGCGCTCATCCGCGGCTATGGCCATGTCCGGCAGGCCAGCGCCGCCAAGGCGTCCGAAGAGCGCTCCAGGCTGCTGCAGCGGCTGACCGAGGCCGCTCCGGTGCCCGTTCTCAGCGCTGCCGAGTGATTGCGCCAGACCAATCCCGAAGTTTTCGTCGGTCGGCCTAAAGTGCCTCGCGTCGAAATGGATCCAGGCGAGGCGCTTTAGGCCTTTGTTCGATGCAGGTCGTTCTCCCAAAAACCGCTGCGCACTTGTGGGTGACATGCGTTAGGTCCTTTGCGCCCTTGGCGGGCAGACCGAAGCCGCTGCTCAAGACGGTTCTGTTCTAAGCCTTTCTTAAGGCGGTTGTGTCATGACAAGGCTTAGCGTTGGGCCGACCCTATGGGCAAAACAAAGACCGAAAGCATCCCCGCGGATGTTTATATCCAATTTGTGCGGTCGTTGTTCGACAACGCGCACATGTTGTTGATCGGTGGCGCGTGCTACTGGATCCTCGGATTCATGATCTATCTGCGCACCCACAATCCCCTGTTCCTGGCGTTTTCTTTTGCCCTGCTTTCCGTCAGCCTTATCCGTTACTTCGGCATTCGCGGCTTCCTGAGGACAGGCGGCGCGATTGCCGATGTCGAACACGCGCAGCGGTTGGAGCGCAGCTACATCCTGAAGGGCTGCCTTCAGGGTCTCGGATTGGGCGCGCTGTGTTTCGTGTCGATCTACATATATCCCGAACCGTTCGCCGAGCTGGCGGCAATGTCGCTGACGCTGGCGACCCTGGTCACCGTTGTCGCCCGCAACTATGGGTCGCCGCGTATGGTGCGGATCTTTTCCGTGACCTTCATCGGTCCGGCGGCTCTCGCGCTCCTGCTGCGCATGGATGCGCCCTCCGTCGTCCTCGGCCTGATGATCATCCCGATGACGTTCATCACCATCACCGGCGCCGATCATGTCCGCAACGTGCTGTTCTCGGCGGTCATCGGCCACAAGCAGGCGAGAAACCTGACGCGCAGGTTCGACCGCGCGCTCAACACGATGTCGCACGGCCTGGTCATGCTCGGCCCCGACGGGCGCGTCGCCGTCGCCAATGCCGAGGCCGCCCATCTGATGTCGCTGAAATCGGCCGACGCGCTGCTCGGGCGCTCGATCCACGGCCTTCTGATGCGCGGCGTCGCCGGCGGCATGCTGGCACCGAAGGATTGCCGCTACATCGAGGCGCAGCTGACGCGCGCCTTGCGCGAGGGCCGGGACCGCAAGGTGCTCGTGTCGCTCGCCAATGGCCAGCACTACGAGTTCTCCGCGCGCGAAGGCAGCCAGGAACTCGGCGTCATCACCTTCGAGGACGTCACGGCCCGTGTCGAGGCGGAGGAAAAGATCCGTTTCATGGCGCGCTACGACAACCTCACCGGCCTGCCGAACCGTGCCTATTTTCACGAGCTGGTCGGCGAGGCCATGGCGTCCGGCGACCGCGACCGGCTCTGCGGCCTGGCGGTGCTCGACCTTGATGATTTCAAGAGCGTCAACGACACGCTCGGCCACCCGGTCGGCGACGGTTTGATCTACGCCGTAGCCGAGCGGCTGGCAGCGGTCGCCGGGCCGGGCATCAATGTCAGCCGCTTCGGCGGCGACGAATTCATGATCTATTTCGACCGCATCGAGGATGAGAGCCATCTCAGCAGCCTGCTCGACGAGATCTTCGCCGGCCTGCAGGGCGAAGTCGACGTCGCCGGTCACGGCCTGCGCATCCAGACCAGCGGCGGCGCGGTGTTGTCCGTGGTCAAGGACACCGACGTTGACGGCATGATCGTCAAGGCGGACCTCGCGCTCTACAAAGCCAAGGAGCTCGGCAAGAACAGCTGGCGGCTGTTCGAGGCATCGATGGACGCCGCCTTCCGCAATCGCCAGCTGATGAAGGCCGATCTGCGCACCGCCGTGCAAGCCAAGGAGTTGCGCGTCGTCTACCAGCCGATCGTGTCGATGAGCACCATGCGCATCGCCAGCTGCGAGGCGCTCTGCCGCTGGGATCATCCCGATCTCGGCCCGATTTCGCCGGGCGTCTTCATTCCGCTGGCCGAGGAGATGGGCATCATCTCCGAGATCAGCTCTTTCGTGCTGCAGGCGGCCTGCGCCGAATGCGCCAAATGGCCGGCCCAGACCAGCGTTTCGATCAACCTGTCGGCCAAGGACTTCCGCAACCGCGACGTCGTGCAGAAGGTGCGTGATGCCCTGGCGGCGTCGGGCCTTGCGCCGCACCGGCTCGAGATCGAGGTGACGGAGACTGCCCTGCTCGACGACAAATCGCTGACCCGCGAGCTGATCGAAGAGCTGAAAGCGCTGGGCGTCCGCATCGCGCTCGACGACTTCGGCACCGGCTATTCCAGCCTCAGCTACCTGCACAAGCTGCCGCTCGACAAGATCAAGATTGACCGCTCCTTCCTCATCGACGTGACCCAGAGCCCCCAGTCGCTCGATCTTCTGAAGGGTATCGTCGGCTTGACCCGGACGCTGGGCCTGGTCGTCACGATCGAAGGGGTGGAGACTTTCGAGCAGCTGAAGATATTGGTGCGTTCGGTCAAGCCGGACCTCGTGCAAGGCTTCCTGTTCGGCGCCGCGCTCAGCGCGTCCGGCATCGAGACGATGTCGAACGTCACCTGGCCGTTCGCCGCGGACCTGCGCCTCGCCCCCAGACGGTCGGCCAGATAGGGAATTTCATCAAGCAGGATTGAGAATGCGCGTTGCTTTGGCTACGCAGCCATTTTCGCCAAATCGGAAGGTTTTCACCCGAGTTTTTCAGATTCAAAAGCTCGCAATTGTTTTCTCTAAGCAATTCAATACAGCCGAGTATTTTGGCCAGATGTCCTATATTGCTGTCAGCTGCGGCGGCCCAGTCCTATCAGTTCTGGCAGCTGTGTACTCTTTGATATCGGATGCGAGCCAAGGTCCGGGCGCCCGGTCGACTTTTCCATGCAACCCTTTCCGGCGCATTGTTAAGGTTAACGGAAGGTAAACCAGCAGTATCGAATTTTCGGCTTGTGTCTCATTTTGACTCGAATAGCCTGTTTACAGGCGGATACGAGGACTTGAGAATGGATGCTGCAAGAAACGATGCGCAGGCTGGCGCCGGCGCAAATGCTGGCTCGGCGCTGAATCGTTCGATCATGCAATTGCTGGAGCATGTCGATTATCGTCTGATCACGGGGGGCGAGGATCTGGAGGCGATCTACCGTCTTCGCTATCAGTCCTACCTGCGCTCAGGCATGTGCGGCCCGATCGCCAGCGGGATGTTCGAGGATCGCTGGGACAACCTGCCGAATTCCTACCGGTTCGGCGTCTATTTCGATGGCCACTTGGTCAGCACGCTGCGGCTCCATTACATTTCCCGCGAGCACCCCTATTCGCCCTCTGTCGACGCCTATCCGGAAATCTTGGCCGAGCGGCTTGCCCGCGGAGAAACCTTCATAGACGGAACCCGGTTCGCAACCGACGCGGATAGCGCGCCCGCGCCCGGAGTCCTGCCTTTCCTGACGCTGAGGCTCGGCATGGTGGCTTCCAGCTATTTTGGCCAGACGGCCGTGCTGACGCCGGTCAAGGTCGAACATTCCGCTTACTACGCCCGCATCTTCCATGCCGTGCAGCGGACAGAAGGCAAGGTGTTTCCGGGTGTCCTTGCGCCGATCGCCTTGTTCGAGATCCCCTGTGGTGAAAACTTGCGCCAGACGCTCGACCGCTTCCCTTTCTTCAAGTCGACGCCGGTGGAGCAGCGGATGATGTTCGCCAATCCGGCCATCAACCGGCTCACCCCGCTGTCGATCGTACCGACGGCCAAATACTATCGCGATGCCGCCTGAACGGGCGTCCTTCCGTGCCTCGTGAACCTTCCCCGCCGCTCCCGCGTTACGAGTACCGGCGTCACTGATCATCGGCGGCGCCGCATTCTTGCCCCCCAGGCTTGTCGCCGGCTCAAATCGGGTTTTTCACGGGAAGGAGTACGATTATTATGACCATCCACTCGCTTGCGCTCACGCCCCTGATCTCGCTGATCGCCGGCATATTGATCCTGGTGATGCCGCGCCTGCTCAATTACATCGTCGCGCTCTATCTGATCGTGGTCGGCCTGCTCGGCCTGTTTCCGCACCTCGCCGCCTAATGCATCTCGCCCGGAACCGTGCAGCGGTTCTGGGCAACGGCACCCATCAAAAAGAGCTTTGAAGCGTCTCGCCTGAATCCGATTCAGCGCGACGCGCTTTAAAGGCCTACGACGCCCCTCGCCACGGCGAGGGCCTCCCATCGCAATTTTAGCTTCCGCCCATTTCAACTTTCGTTTGAGGCTGTTGTCGCCGGCCGTGCGGCAATAGCGCCATTGCTCTTGCTCGGGCTTTTCGCTATGTGCCTCGAAGGCATTTTCGAAGGGGTATTCCTATGGCTGATCACACGCCGACCGGTCCTGTCGAACTGGGCGCGCAGATGGACTATGCCGAGCATGATCGCACCTACAACGCATTTCTCACGCTCGCCAAATACGGCTCGCTCGTCTGCGCTGCCATTCTGCTGGCCATGGCCTTCGGCTTCTTCGCGGGCGGCTTCTTCTCGGCGACCATCCTGTTCATCGTGATCATGGCCGTCGGCTATTTCATTCTGCGGTAGACTTTCCAAGCCATTGCGTTCGACGTTTCGCCGGAGGTCCCGGCCGACGCCTTGCGCAGCAAGGTTCCAGCCGAAAGGATCATGCGGTGGGGCAGACGGTATTCATCCCTCGTGAGCTTGACGCGAACGAGCCGCGGGTCGCGGCCTCGCCCGAGACGGTGAAAAGGCTGGCGGGCCTGGGCTTCGAGGTGATCGTCGAGAAGGGCGCCGGCCTGGGCTCGCGCATCACCGATCAGGAATTTGCCACCGCCGGCGGCACGATTGGAACTGCCGGGGACGCCAAGAACGCCGATGTGGTGCTGAAGGTGCGCCGGCCGACCGATGCCGAGCTCAAGGGCTACAAATCGGGCGCGGCCGTCATCGCCATCATGGATCCTTACGGCAACGATCCGGCGCTTGCCGCGATGGCCAAGGCCGGCATCACCGCCTTCTCGATGGAGTTCATGCCGCGCATCACTCGCGCGCAGGTGATGGACGTGCTCTCCTCGCAGGCCAATCTTGCCGGCTACCAGGCGGTGGTCGATGCGGCGGCCGAATATGACCGCGCGCTGCCGATGATGATGACGGCGGCGGGCACGGTGCCGGCAGCAAAAACCTTCATCATGGGCGTCGGCGTCGCCGGTCTGCAGGCGATCGCCACCGCGCGCCGTCTCGGCGCCGTCGTCACCGCCACCGACGTCCGTCCGGCGGTGAAGGAGCAGGTGCAGTCGCTCGGCGCAAAGTTCCTGGCGGTCGAGGACGAGGAGTTCAAGGCGGCGGAGACGGCCGGCGGCTACGCCAAGGAAATGTCGAAGGAATATCAGGCCAAGCAAGCGGCACTGACCGCAGAGCACATCGCCAAGCAGGATATCGTCATCACCACGGCGCTGATCCCCGGACGTCCGGCGCCGAAGCTGGTGTCGGCCGCCATGGTCGCTTCGATGAAGCCGGGTTCGGTGATCGTCGACCTCGCCGTCGAGCGCGGCGGCAATGTCGAAGGCGCGGTGCCCGGCAGGGTCGTGACGACGGAAAACGGCGTCAAGATCGTCGGCCATCTCAATGTGCCCGGTCGTGTCGCGGCATCCGCTTCGCTGCTCTACGCCAAGAACCTCTACGCCTTCCTCGAGACGATGGTCGACAAGGCCACGAAGGGCCTTGCCATCAAGCGCGATGACGAGTTGGTCAAGGCGACGATGCTGACCGATGCCGGCCAAATCGTGCACCCCAGTTTCGCCAAGGCCGCCGAGACGCCGCGCACCGAGCCGGCTGCGATCCCGGCCACCGTCCTGGTCGCGGATACCGCCGACAAGAAACCGGTGCCCAGGAAGAGGGCCGCAGCCAAGTCACCCTCGCCTAAGCCAGAAGGGACCGCGTGATGGAACAGCTGCAGAAAGCCCTCGACCAGCTCGATCAGGCGACGGCTGCCGTACGCCTCGCGGTGCAGGATCTCGCCAATGCGCCCGCCGGCGCCGAGGCTGCCGGCAACGCGGCGCACGCGCTCTCGGGCGGCGCCATCGATCCCTTTGTCTTCCGCTTCGCCATCTTCGTGCTGGCGATCTTCGTCGGCTATTATGTCGTTTGGTCGGTGACGCCGGCGCTGCACACGCCGCTGATGGCCGTCACCAACGCCATCTCCTCGGTCATCGTCGTCGGCGCGCTGCTCGCCGTCGGCATCGCGGCCTCCGGCCTTGCCGCGGGCTTCGGCTTCATCGCCCTGGTGCTGGTGTCGGTCAACATCTTCGGCGGCTTCCTCGTCACTCAGCGCATGCTCGCCATGTACAAGAAGAAGGAAAAGTGACGTGACCGTCAATCTCGCTTCCTTCCTCTACCTGGTCTCCGGCATCCTGTTCATCCTGGCGCTGCGCGGCCTGTCGCATCCGACCACCAGCCGACAGGGCAATCTCTACGGCATGATCGGCATGGGCATTGCCATCGCCACCACGCTGGCACTGGCGCTGCCCTCGGCCGGCCGCTTCGGCCTGATCGTGCTGGGGCTTGCCATCGGCGGCGGCGTCGGCGCCTATGTGGCGCGCCGCATCGCCATGACCTCGATGCCGCAGCTGGTCGCCGCCTTCCACTCGCTCGTCGGTTTCGCTGCCGTCATGGTGGCGGCGGCCGCCATCTACGCGCCGGAAAGCTTTGGCATCGGCACGGCCGGCGACATCCATGCCCAGGCGCTCATCGAGATGAGCCTCGGCGTCGCCATCGGCGCCATCACCTTCACTGGCTCGGTCATCGCCTTCCTCAAGCTCGACGGCCGCATGTCCGGCAAGCCGATCATGATCGGCGGCCGCCACCTGATCAACATCGCGCTTGGCGTAGCCCTCGTGGTGCTGATCGTGCTGCTCGTCACCACCGAATCCAAGCTCATCTTCTGGCTGATCGTCGCCGCCTCGCTGGTGCTCGGCGTGCTTCTGATCATCCCGATCGGCGGCGCCGACATGCCGGTCGTGGTGTCGATGCTGAATTCCTATTCCGGTTGGGCGGCGGCGGCGCTCGGCTTCACGCTCGGCAATCTAGCGCTGATCATCACCGGTGCGCTGGTCGGCTCTTCCGGTGCGATCCTGTCCTACATCATGTGCAAGGGCATGAACCGCTCCTTCATCTCCGTCATCCTCGGCGGCTTCGGCGGCGAGACGGCTGCGGCTGCCGACGACGGGATCGAGCGCACCGTCAAGCAGGGCTCGGCCGACGACGCCGCCTATCTGATGATGAACGCGCAGAAGGTCATCATCGTGCCGGGCTATGGCATGGCGGTGGCCCAGGCCCAGCACGCGCTGCGCGAGATGGCCGACAAGCTCAAGGCCAACGGCGTCGAGGTAAAATACGCCATCCATCCGGTCGCCGGCCGCATGCCCGGTCACATGAACGTGCTGCTCGCCGAGGCCAATGTGCCCTATGACGAGGTGTTCGAGTTGGAGGATATCAACTCCGAATTCGCGCAGGCCGATGTCGCCTATGTCATCGGCGCCAACGACGTCACCAACCCGTCCGCGCGAGATGACAAGAGCAGCCCGATCTACGGCATGCCGATCCTCGACGTCGACAAGGCCCGCACCTGTCTCTTCGTCAAGCGCTCGCTGGGTTCGGGCTATGCCGGCATCGACAACACGCTGTTCTATAAGGACGGCACCATGATGCTGCTCGGCGACGCCAAGAAGATGACCGAGGAGATCGTCAAGGCTTTTGATCACTGATCCGGCTCGCCATCTCAAAGACCGAAAAGCCCGGCCGTGAGCCGGACTTTGTCTTTCAATTACCGGATGGTTCAGTCTAGCCTTTGGACAGGAAAAGCGCCTCGTCTTCGTCGCGCTGCTTGCCGCCGAGAGCTGCGGCAGCGCTGGCGATGAATGCGCCGATGACCAATGCCAAGGCGCCGATCAGGGCAAATGAGGCCGTTGCCTTCCTGGCCGTGTCTGCCGCCTGCTTGGCCTTGGTCTTAGCCTCCTCCACCTTTGCAAGCACCGCATCGACACGGGCCTTTGCGTCAGCTTCCGGAAGGCCTGTGCGGGCAGTCACAAGCTGCGCCAGGTAGGTCTTGTCGTCGGCCGACACCTCACCGGCGGCGGCACTTGCGACCAGGATGCGAGACGCTTGCGCCGTGGTCGCCGCGTCGTTTTGCGGATTGGCGGCTGCAAGCTTGCTCGCATCCGCCGGACGGAACAGCGTGTCGACGAAATAGGATGTCGCATTGTCAACCGAGGCGCCGTTTGCGTTTGCCGACGCGCCTGCCGAGGCACCCATCGCGGCGCCCGACGCGACAGTGGATGCCGCCTGCACGCCCGTCCCCACTGCAGCCGACAGGACCGAGCCGAGAACACCGGCGACAAGCAACGTGGCCAGCGCCCAGGCAAGGAAGCCGTGGGTGGTGTCGCGGAAATAGACCTCGTCAGTGTGGACGCCAACCCATTTGGTCCGCAACCGCCCGGCAAGATAACCGCCTAGGCCCGCCGACAGCCATTGCACGACGATCAACCAGGCGCCGGTGGTAGCCGCGAAGGTGGGGACCGAAGGATTCGACGCGGACCAGGGCGAAACCATCGTCAGCCCGAGTCCTGAGCCGAGCAAGGTGAGGATGAGAGTCAAAGCCGAGGCTGCGAAAGCGCCAGCGATGATCGGCCCCCAACTGACGGCGGTGGCGGAGGATTCTAGCGTACCGGGAGCATCGGTTGCCGATAGGGTGGGCTGCATCGAAGCCTCCTAGCGGGCAAAAAGCATAATGAGAATGATGATCGGAATCGGAACCCCGAGCAACCAGAGCAAGATACCGCGGCCCATCGAAACCTCCTGAAACAAGTTGTGATCGATCTGTCACAATGTTTCAGGAGACCTTCTGTTCCGGTCGGATCACCCCATCCGCCACGGACGGCGGACCGACGGCAGGCTGAGAGGGCCGATTGGCACGGTCCTCAAATATCCAGATTGGCCACCGACAGCGCATTGTCCTGGATGAACTCGCGCCGCGGCTCCACCTCGTCGCCCATCAGCCGTGAGAACAAGCTGTCGGCGTCGGTCGCGTCGGCCACCTTGACCTGAAGCAGCGAGCGCACATTCGGATCCAGCGTGGTTTCCCAGAGCTGTTCGGCGTTCATCTCGCCAAGACCCTTGTAGCGCTGCATGGTCAGTCCCTTGCGGCCCGCCGCGAACACCGCGTTGAGCAGCGCCAGCGGTCCGGAAAGGAGCTCGGAAGTCTCCTTGCGGCGCAGCGTCGGCTGCTCGCGATAGACTTCCGCCAGACGCGCTGCATAGCGGTCCAGCTGGCGCGCATCGGCCGAATTGATCAGCCCGGCATCGAGCTGGACCGCGTCCTTGACGCCGCGCACGGTGCGTTCGAAGACATAGCCGCCCGACCCGTCATTGGAGGTCGACAGCCGTCCGCTCCAGCCGCGCTCGGTCTCCTCGGCGATCATGTCGAGCCGCCTGGCGACGTGTTCGGCCATGGCGGTGGCGCGGCCGAGATCGGCGAGCACGTCGGCGTTGAGCGCGCCGGCGATCGCCGCCTGCTCGACGACACTGCGGTTGTAGCGCGTGTGCAGCCCGTTGATCAGGTGCCGCACCGCCAACGCGTCGTCGACCGCGCCGCGCAGGTCCTGTCCGGTCCGCACCTCGCCGGAGGCGAGCGTCAGTGAAGCCTCTTCCAGCCCGGACTCGATCAGATATTCCTCATAGGCGCTTTCGTCCTTGAGATATTGCGAGCTCTTGCCTCGCGTCACTTTGTAGAGCGGCGGCTGGGCGATGTAGAGATGGCCGCGCTCGATCAGCTCCGGCATCTGCCGGAAGAAGAAGGTGAGCAGCAGCGTGCGGATATGGGCGCCGTCGACGTCGGCGTCCGTCATCAGGATGATCTTGTGGTAGCGCAGCTTGTCGGCGTTGAACTCGTCCTTGCCGATCGAGGTGCCGAGCGCCGTGATCAGCGTGCCGATCATGTCGGAGCTGAGCATGCGGTCGAAGCGCGCCCGCTCGACATTCAGGATCTTGCCCCGCAGCGGCAGGATCGCCTGGTTCTGGCGCGAGCGCCCGCCCTTGGCCGAGCCGCCGGCCGAATCGCCCTCGACGATGAAGATTTCCGATTTCGCGGGATCGCGCTCTTGGCAGTCGGCAAGCTTGCCGGGCAGCGAGGTGACGCCGAGCGTGCTCTTGCGGGTTATGTCGCGCGCCTTGCGCGCGGCTTCGCGCGCGGCGGCCGCCTGGATCACCTTCTCCACCACCACCTTGCCTTCGGTTGGATGCTCTTCCAGCCAGGTGCCCAGCGCCTCGTTGACCAGGCTTTCCACCACCGGCCGGACTTCCGAGGAGACCAGCTTGTCCTTGGTCTGCGAGGAGAATTTCGGATCCGGAACCTTGACCGACAGAACGGCCGTCAGGCCTTCGCGGCAGTCGTCGCCGGTCAGCGAAACCTTTTCCTTCTTGGTCTGGCCGGAGGACTCGCCATAGCCGGTGATCTGCCTGGTCAGCGCGGCGCGGAATCCGGCCAAATGCGTGCCGCCGTCGCGCTGCGGGATGTTGTTGGTGAAGGCCAGCACATTCTCGTGGTAGCTGTCGTTCCACCACATCGCCACCTCGACGGTGATGCCGTCGCGCTCGGCGCGAATGGCGATCGGCTTCTCGATCAGCGGCTTCTTCACCCGGTCGAGATATTTCACGAATTCCTCTAGGCCGCCGTCATAATGCAATTCGTGGCGCACGAGGTCGGCATGGCGCGCGTCGGTCAGCACGATGCGCACGCCGGAATTGAGGAAGGCGAGCTCGCGCAGCCGGTGCTCGAGCGTGTTGTAGTCGAATTCGACCATGGTGAAGGTTTCGGCCGACGGGAAGAAGGTGATCTCGCTGCCGCTGCGGCCTTCATAGGTCCCCGGTCGCTTGTCCTGCTCGTAGGTGCCGGTCACCTTCAGCGGAGCGTCGGCATTGCCGTGCGTGAAGCTCATCTCGAAGATTTCGCCGTTGCGACGGATCTTGAGCTTGAGCCATGCCGAAAGAGCGTTGACCACCGAGACGCCGACGCCGTGCAGGCCGCCCGAAACCTTGTAGGAGTTCTGGTCGAATTTGCCGCCGGCATGCAGCTGGGTCATGATCACTTCGGCCGCCGAGACGCCCTCGCTGGGATGGATATCGGTCGGAATCCCGCGGCCATTGTCGATGACGGTCACCGAGCCGTCGGGGTTGAGCGTCACCGAGACGAGGTCGGCATGCCCGGCCAGCGCCTCGTCGATGGCGTTGTCCACCACCTCATAGACCATGTGATGCAGGCCCGAGCCGTCGTCGGTGTCGCCGATATACATGCCCGGCCGCTTGCGGACGGCATCCAACCCCTTCAAAACCTTGATAGAATCGGCGCCATACTCGGCTTCCGCGCCAATGGCGCTTTCGGTCTGATCGCTCATAAATACCTGTCTGATTGATGTCGCTGATCCGGCGCGGAAAAATGGTCCCGAATCGCGCCGTTTTGATGTCCTAGATATAGGCGCAAATGGCCGTTTTTCCAAGGTTTGCAGGCGTTTTGCCGGCTTGGCGAGCGGCCGTTGGCAGGCCGGGCGCGATACACCGGGAAGCGCGGTGCGGGCAGCGGGCTATGCCGGCGTGAAAGCCGCGCCCGAGCGCGGCCTTGCAACAGTCACATCGGGGCGTCTGCTATTCCGCCCGGAGGCCGGCGCGCAGCGCCTTCAGCGCCTCGCTCCAGCGGAACAACTCGTCCAGCATGGCCTTGGCGCCGCCCAGCACCTGCTCGCTCGGATGATACGCGCCCTCCTTGTCGAGCAAGGTCCTGTAGGAAGGCAGCGCCACGCCTTCCGGGATCGGCATGACGCCGACGGAGGTCAGCAGCGGCTTCAGCGCCTGTGCCGCGCGCAGGCCGCCGGACACCCCGCCATAGCTGAAGATGGCGGCGGGCTTGTAGCGCCACTCCTTGAGTAGATAGTCGACGGCGTTAACAATCGCCGGAGCGGCGAAGTAATTGTATTCCGGCGCCACGAAGACGAAGGCGTCGGCGGCGTCGATCGCCGTCGACCAGGCCTTGGTGTGGTCGTTCTCGTATTTGCGCAGGCGCGGATGATGCGGCTCGTCGAGCAGCGGCAGCTTGAAGGCGGCAATGTCGGCGAGCGCCGGCTCGAACTTGCCGTGCTCGCGCGCGAACCCCTCCAGCCACTCGGCGAAGATCGGTCCGGCCCGTCCCGGTCGCGTGCTGCCGATGATGATGCTCAACTGGTGCTTCACGGGTGGCTCCTCGATTGACGGTATCCGTTGGCGACTAAAGGAACCGGTCACCGTCAACAAGCAGCCATCGAAGGGCGCCGTTCACATTCAGGCGAGGCGGTCTCTCCATGGGCTTTCCGTTCGGTCACATGGACGCCCGCTTTGCCGCGCATTACATTTGCCGTCGTAGCGGAGCATCCGATGGACACAAAGCCCGCCCCCTTCGTGCCGCCTGCGCCGAAGCCGCGCACCCAGCCGCCCTCGACGCTGGAGATGATGCGCATCGTCTACCGCAACCCGCTCGAGCTGTGGGGCGAGCATACCTACAACGAGCCCTGGATCTCGGTGACCGGTATCGGCGGGCCGCTGGTCATCGCCAACGATCCCGGCCTCATCCGCCACGTGCTGGTCGACAACGCCAGGAACTACAAGATGGCGACGGTGCGCCAGCTGATCCTGCGCCCGATCCTGCGCGACGGCTTGCTCACCGCCGAGGGCGAGGTGTGGAAGCGCTCGCGCAAGGCGATGGCGCCGGTGTTCACGCCGCGCCACATCTTCGGTTTCGCCGAGCCGATGCTGAAGCGCACGCTGGAATTCGCCACCCGCTACGAGGCCGGCGGTACGACCGACGTCGCCCGCGACATGACGATGCTCACCTATGATATCCTGGCCGAGACGCTGTTTTCCGGCGAGATCGCCGGCGAGCCCGGCAGCTTCGCCAAGGAGATCGACCGCCTGTTCGAGACCATGGGCCGGGTCGATCCGCTCGACCTGTTGCGCGCCCCGGAATGGCTGCCGCGGCTGACCCGCATCCGCGGCCGCAAGACCATGGCCTATTTCCGCAACATCGTTGCCAACACGGTGAAAATGCGCGAGCAGCGGCTGAAGCGCGATCCCGACGGCGTGCCGCAGGATTTCCTGACGCTACTCCTGAAAGCCGAAGGGCCGGATGGCCTGACCCGCGCCGAAGTCGAGGACAACATCATCACCTTCATCGGCGCCGGGCACGAGACCACGGCGCGCGCGCTCGGCTGGACGATCTACTGTCTCGCCGAAGCGCCCTGGGAGCGCGACAAGGTCGAGCAGGAGATCGATGCGGTGCTGGCGCGCGAGCCCGATCCGACAAGATGGCTGGACGCCATGCCGCTCACGCGCGCCGCCTTCGAGGAAGCGCTGAGGCTTTATCCGCCGGCGCCCTCGATCAATCGCGAGCCGATCGAGCCGGAGACCTGGAACGGCCTTTATATACCGAGATACGCCGCCGTGCTGGTGATGCCCTGGGTGGTGCATCGCCATCGCAAGCTATGGGACAGGCCGGACGCCTTCATGCCGGAGCGCTTCCATCCGGAGAACCGCGAACGGATCGACCGCTTCCAGTATCTGCCTTTCGGCGCCGGGCCGCGCGTCTGCATCGGCGCCAGCTTCGCCATGCAGGAGGCGATCATTGCTTTGGTTATCCTGTTGTCGCGCTTCCGCTTCGACGTAACGTCGCAAACCCGGCCATGGCCGGTGCAGAAGCTGACCACGCAGCCGCAGGGCGGCCTGCCGATGCAGGTTTCCCGCCGCGCCTGATCGGCACGCGTCCGATCGGGAACAGTCTACCGGTCGGCGATCGGCCGGCGCTGCTGGAACTGACCGGCGGCGCGGAAGCCCCAGAGATAGCTCGGCAGGATCGCGGCGATCGCCTGCGGCTGGATGCCGAGGCCGTTGATCGTTCTGTTCGCCTTGGCGGCGGCTTCCGAGACGACGTTGTGCTCGCGCAGCTGCAGCACCTGGTCCTTGGTCAGCAGCGGATTGGGCAACAGCTGCAGGATCGAGGCCTGGATATTGGCCACCCACCACGGCACCGGCACCAGGAGGCGTCTGCGGTCGATGACGGCGAGCAGCTCCTGCATGCATTCCTTGAAGGTCAGCACCTGCGGGCCGCCGAGCTCATAGGTCTGGCCACGCTCGACCTTGCCGTCGACCGAGCGTGCCACCGCCTCGGCGACGTCGCCGACATAGATCGGCTGGAATTTCGTCTCCCCGCCGCCGATCAGCGGGAGCACGGGCGAGAAGCGCGCCATGTTGGCGAAGCGGTTGAAGAAGGCGTCCTCGGGTCCGAAATTGATCGAGGGCCGCAAGACGACGGCGTCGGGCACCGTCTCGAACACCGCTTTCTCGCCGAGAGCCTTGGTGCGCGCATATCCCGACGGCGAGTTGAGGTCGGCGCCGAGCGCCGATATATGGGTGAGGCCGGCGCCGACCGATCGCGCGGCCTCGGCGACGGCGCGCGCGCCGAACTCGTGCACGGAGCCGAATTTCTGCCGGCCGCTCTCATGCAGTATGGCGACGAGGTTGACGACGTGGTCGGCGCCCTGAACGGCGCGGTCGACCGACCAGCGCACGCGCACATTGGCCTGCACCGGCTGGATCTGGCCGACATTGCCGAGCGGCTGCACATGGCCGGCAAGGTCGGGCCGCCGGCAGGCGACCCGGATGCGATAGCCGCGCTTGGCGAGCGCGCGAACGACATGACGGCCGACGAATCCCGAGCCGCCGAACACGACGACGAGTTTGGGGGTCTGCAGGATTTCTGTCATGGCTGGCTCCGCGCGCAAAAGCTTGGCTGAGCCGCTTCTTAATCCGTTTCGCGTCAAAGGCAAAGAGCGACCGGAGGTCGCCGCCGCCTTGTTTTTGAGCAATTCCAGGAAAGTGTGGAGCGGTTTTCCTTGCCGAATTGCGTCAGGGTAAAAGCCGCTCAGAACGCCTTGCCGATACGCTTGTCGACCGAATGCCGGTTGCCGCCGCGGATGACGAAGAAGGCGAGGATTGCCGCCCAAAGCAGCGATTTTTCTGCGCCCGAAAAGCCCTGGCCCATGGTGACCCAGTGGAACCATACCGTGACCAGAAGCACGATCAGGCCGGCGAAAGCGGCCGGGCGGGTGACGAGGCCGATGGCAATCAAAATGCCGCCGAAGAATTCGGTGCAGGCGAGCAGCGGCGACCAGAAGACGCCAGGATAGAAGCCCAGACCTTCGACCATTTCCGTGGCGCCAAACGGATTGACGATCTTCTGCGAGCCATGAATGGCGAGGAAGGCCCCGGCGACGGCGCGCAGCAGCGTTTCGGCCGCATTGTTCAGCGTCGCATAGAGTCCGCCTAGGGCCGGAACGATAAGCCTTGTTCGGGACGTGTCGGTGCTGGCGAACATGCGGTCTCCTTTTTGCTGATTTGACGGACGCAAAGGCGTCCACTCCGTCAAATAGGATAAACCTGACGAACTTTCGCATGTTTTATTGCCGCAGTGAGAAACAGAAAACCCCGCCGAGGCGGGGTTTTCCGGGCAGTGAGCGCACCGAAACAGGGTCCAACGAGGCGGCCTGACCTGAGACGGTATCAAGGCGGCGTGAAGCAAGCACGCCCGCCCCGGCCCTGGACGCCCGGCGCGACGGCCGCCAATCGCAAGCCGCGACCCAAGCCACCCTTTTGCGGCTTGCGATGTGGGGTGCCGCTGATGGGTCGCTGCCGGGCTAAGAAAGGTTCAAAGCGGCGCGAAGCAAATGCGCGCCTTGTTGCCGGGCGATGCCTCGATCAGGCCGAGTAGCGTTCGGCGAATTCGGAAATGCGCTGCACGACCGCCTTCGGGATATCGACACCGCGCGCCGTCGCCTTTTCAGCGGCCTCTGCCCGGGCACGGCCGGGGATGTGCACGCCGTAGCGCCGCCGCAGCCGGTCGAGCTGGTCCTTCATGCGCTGCTCAAAATCCGGATCGACCAATTTGGGCTCGATAGCGAGCACGAAGAGCCCGGTTCCGGGGCTGTCCGGCCCGCCGGAGAACCAGGGTGCGTCGAGCGACCAGTTGGCGCCGGAAATCCCCGCCGCCAGCACCTCGACCATAAGCGCGATGTTGGCGCCGCGCTGGCCGCCGAAGGCGAGCATCGCGCCCTTCATCGCCGCCGCCGGATCGGTGGTCGGGTTGCCGCTGGCATCGAGTGCCCAGCCCTCGGGGATCTTCCTGCCGTCTTCCGCCGCCTTGCGGATGTTGACGAAGGCGGTGGCGCTCGACGATTGGTCGATCACCAAAGGCGGCCCGTCCGCGGCGGGCGCGGCAAAGGACATCGGGTTGGTGCAGTAGACCGGCTTGACCGAGCCCGAGCCTGCAAGCACTGCCGGCCCGTTGGTGGCGGCGAACGAGACCAGCCCCTGCGCTGCCAGCCGTCCGGTGAAATAGCCGAGCGCGCCGCAGGTATAGGCGTTCCTCTGCGAGAAGATGGCGACGCCGAACAGCCTTGCTGCCTTGACGAGGTCATCGATAGTCCGATCGAAGCCGGTATGGGCAAGCCCGCCGCGCGCGTCGGAGAGGTAGACGGCCAGCGCCGGCCGGGTGACGACCGGATCGGCATTGCCGTCGATGCGGCCGTCCTCGATCGCCTCCAGATAGTCGATGAAATGCGACAGGCCGACCGCCGACAGGCCTTCTGCTTCCGCCGCGATGATCGAGGCAACCAGCGACTGCGTCGCTTCTTCATTGGCGCCGGCGCCGAGCGCCGCCATGCGGGAGAGCCCTGTTGCCTGGTCGAGAGTGAGTTGCATCGGAGCCGTCCTGAGGGAGTAAGGGAATAAGGGAGTAGGGGGAAATTGTGGAGCAAATAGCGAATGGGGACGGAAATGTGAATGCGGATCGTGGCTGAACACTCCCCTACTCCCCTACTCCCCTCTAGCCGATCTTGACCGGAATCCGGGCCTCGATGCGGCTGAAGATGAGAACGAGGATGCCGGTGATGGTCATGTAGATCAGCGCCAGCAGCAGCAAGGGCTCATAAGTGAGATAAGTGTCCTGCCGCACCTTGGACGAGACGGCGAAGATATCGATGACGCTGATCGTCGCCACCAGCGGCGTCGACTTGAGCTGCAGCACGGTTTCGCCGGTCAGTGTCGGCAGCGCGCGGAAGAAGGCCAGCGGCAGCCAGATGCGGTGGAAGATCTTGAAGCGGCTCATGCCGAAGGCGCGCGCGGCTTCCAACTGCCCTTTCGGCACGCCGGCGAACGCGCCGCGCATCACCTCGCCTTCATAGCCGGCGAATGACAAGGTCAGCGCCAACACGCCGTAGGGCCAGGCTTGCCTGAGATAGGGCCACATCCAGGACTCGCGAATCCATGGATATTGCGGAAAAAGCGATCCAAGCCCGTAGTAGAGCAACCACAGTTGCAGCAGCAGCGGCGTGCCGCGGATGATGGTGCAGAAGATCTTGGCCGGCACGGCGAGCCAGAACGGCCCACCGGCCTGCGCCAGCCCAAGCGGCACGGCCAGCATAAAGCCCAGCGCGCAGGTCACGACGAGGATCCACAGCGACCGCCAGATGCCGAGCAGCCCCATCTGCCAATATTGCGGCAGCCAGTCCCAGCGCATGAAGAAGGCCGCGCAGAGGACCAATCCCAGCGCGATTAGGATCAGCACGATGCGGTGCGGCCTGAGCCAGAGCGAGGCACGCGCCGCCATGTTGATCGCGGTCGCTTCGGCCGACATCAGCGCGCCTCTTTGACGGAAGGCATGCCGCGCCGCGACCAGGCCTCGACGCGGCCGATGATCACGTTGGAAAACAGCGTCAGCGCCAGATAAAGCGCGCCGGCAGCAAGATAGAAGACCAGATAGGCCTTGGTGACGCCGGCCGCCTGACGCGTCGCGAGCGTCAGTTCGAAGAAGCCGACGACGGCAAGCAACGCGGTGTCCTTGGTGGCGATCAGCCAGAGATTGGCAAGGCCGGGAATGGCGAAAGGCAGCATTGCCGGCAATGTTATGCGCCTCAACATCAGGCCGGGCGGCATGCCATAGGCGCGGGCGGCCTCGATCTGGCCTTGTGGGATGGACAGGATGGCGCCGCGGATGACTTCCGTCGAATAGGCGCCCTGCACGACCCCAAGGACAAAGATGCCGGCGGCCAGCCCGCTGATGTCGACGCGCTGGTAACCCGTCGCGGTCAGCAGCTGATTGATGAGATCGGTGCCGGCGTAATAGAGCAGCAGGATCAGCACCAGTTCCGGCACGGCGCGCACCACCGTGGTGTAGACGGCGAGCAGATCGCGCGTCACCGGTCCGCCGTAAAGCTTGCCCCAGGCGCCGCCGGTGCCGATCAAAAGGCCAAGGCAGGTGGCGCCGATGGCGATCTCGATCGAATGCAGCAATCCGACCAGCAGGGTGCCGCCCCAGCCGGGCGGCACGGGCGACAGGAGTTCGATGATGCCGGCCGCCGAGGCCGGAAGAAAGGCATTGATCAGCTTCGCCCCCGAATTGCTGGCAGCCGCCGACCGCAGCGTTCAGCGGCGGGCTTGCGTGGCAGGGTTTGGGCCAAGGGGCATGGCGCTGGCCATGCCCCAATATCAAATGGAGGCGTCAGTTCGACTGCGTGGCGCCGCCATAGATGTCGAAGTCGAAGTATTTCTTGGAGATCTCATCGTACTTACCGTTGGCGCGGATCGCCTTGATGCCGGCGTTGATCTTTTCCTTGAGCGCGGTGTCTTCCTTGCGCACGCCGGCGCCCACGCCCGGTCCCAGCACCTCGTCGTCCGGCGCGACCATGCCCTTCAGATCGCAGCAGGCCTTGCCCTGGTCCGTCTTGAGGAATTCGCCGAGCGCGATGGAGTCGGCCTGCACCGCATCGAGACGGCCGGCGGCGAGATCGTTGTTGGCCTCGTCCTGCGTCTGATATTCCTTGATCTCTTGCGCGCCGGTGAAGTGCTTCTTGGCGTAGACGGCATGTACGGTCGACACCTGAACGCCGATCACCTTGCCTTTAAGATCGTCCGGCGTGGCGCCGAACTTCTGATCCTTCGGTCCGATGATTGCTGTCGGCGTGTTGTAATACTTATCCGAGAAGTCGATCGTCTTCTTGCGCTCGTCGGTGATCGACATCGAGGAGACGATGAGGTCGATCTTCTTGGTGGTGAGCGCCGGAATGATGCCGTCCCAGGCAACGGGCGTGATGACGCAGTCGAGCTTCTCCTCGGCGCAGACGGCGTCGATGAAATCGATCTCCCAGCCGACCCACTTGCCCGTCGCGTCCGGCGAGGTGAACGGCGGATAGGGCTCGGCGGCGACGCCGATCTTGACCTGATCGGCCTTGGCCACGCCCATCGCGGCGACGCCGAACAGCAGCGCCGCGGCGAAGGTCTTGAGAACAGTCTTCATTTCAGGACTCCCAGTTTGTTGTCGTTCCCGGTTTTCGCTCCGCTTGACGCCGGCCCTAGCCGACATTGCGGAGGAATTGCTTGAGCCTTTCGGATTTCGGCGCGCCGAACAGCTGTTCCGGCGGGCCTTCTTCCTCGACCAGCCCGTTGTAGAGGTAGACGACATGGGTCGCGACCTCGCGGGCGAATTTCATTTCATGCGTCACCAGCACCATTGTGCGCCCCTCGCGCGCCAGGTCGCCGATCACCTTCAGCACCTCGCCGACCAGCTCCGGATCGAGCGCGGAGGTCGGCTCGTCGAACAGCATGACGCGCGGATTGATCGCCAGTGCCCTGGCGATCGCGGCGCGCTGCTGCTGGCCGCCCGACAGGAATGCCGGGTAGACGTCGCGCTTCTCCGCCAGCCCGACCCGGGCGAGCAGCTTCTCGGCCTGGGCGATCGCCTCGTCGCGCTTGACGCCGAGCACGTGCACCGGAACCTCGATGACGTTCTCGATCAGCGTCATGTGGCTCCACAGGTTGAAGTTTTGGAACACCATGCCGAGTCTCGAGCGGATGCGCTCGATCTGCTTGCGGTCGGCAGGAACCGTATGGCCGTGGCTGTCGGCCTTCAGCTTGATCTCCTCGCCATTGACACGGATGATGCCGCTGGTCGGGTTTTCCAGGCAGTTGATGCAGCGCAGCAGCGTCGACTTGCCGGAGCCCGAGCCGCCGATGATGGCGATCACCTCGCCGTCGCGCGCCGACAGCGAAACGCCCTTCAGCACATGCAACTGGCCGAACTTCTTGTGCAGGTTCTCGACATGGATGGCTTCGGCGGCGCCGCTCTGCGCTTGGCCGGCTGGGACTGCGGCGGCTTCCACCGCGCTCACCGGGTAACCTCTATAGGGGCGACGGCAGTTCGTCGAACGTCCATCCGGCTCATCAACATACGCTGTACTGTCCCGCTCCTCACTTCAGCATGGACCCGGCAGCGCGAGCCCGTCAATCCCGTTCATTACGGCACTTGCGACCTTGTTGCGCAAGTGTATAAATAGTCTTTCATGAAATTTTTTCGGTTTTTTTCATCTTAAAAGGCATTGATGAGCGCTTTCGGATCACAATCCATGGCGGCGCCGCTGCGGCGCGTGCTCATGCGGTCGGCAGCGAACGCCATGCGCGACGCCGACAGAACTCAATGGCACTATGGCCCCGGGTTCAACCCGGCGAAGGCAGCGTCGCAGCACGCGGCCCTTGCTGAACTGGTAGCCGCTTCCGGCGCCGAAATCGAATGGATCGAGGACAAGGCGGACGGCCTTTCGGATTCGGTGTTCACGCACGACCCATCGCTGATGACCGAGCACGGTGCGCTGATCCTGTCCATGGGCAAGCCATTGCGCGCCAGGGAGCCCTCCCTGCATGAGGAAACCTATAGAGGGCTGGGTATTCCGATCCTCGGCCGCGTCGAGGCTCCTGGCCAGGTCGAAGGCGGTGATTGCGTATGGGTGGATGCCCGCACGCTGGCGATCGGGCGCGGGGTCCGCTCCAACCAGGAAGGCATCCAGCAAGTTTCGAACCTGCTGACGCCGCTAGGTATTTCCGTTTACGGTTTTGATCTGCCGCTGTGGCAAGGGGAAGAGGCGTGCCTACATCTGATGTCGGTGATCAGCCCGCTGGCCGACGACCTCGCGCTGGTCTATTCGCCGCTTTTGCCGGCACCCTTCTATCAGATGCTGAAGGCGCGCGGCATCAGGCTGGTCGAAGGCGACGCCGGAGAATTCGCCGCTTCCAACGGCCTCAGCCTGAACGTGCTGCCGACCAGCCCGCACAAGGTCATTGCCGTTGCGGGCTTTCCCAAGACCAAAGCCGCGATGGAGGCCGCCGGCTGCACGGTTGAGATTTTCGAGGCGGACGCGCTCTGTATCGCCTGTGAAGGCGGGCCGACATGCCTGACGCGGCCGATCCTGCGCCGATGACGGCGCGCCGCAAGTTCCGTCGCGAGGGCGAGGAGCGGCGGCGGCAGGATCTGATCGAAGCGACTCTGGACTGCGTGGCGGAATATGGCCTGCAGGGCGCCACTTTGCGCACCATCGCATTGCGTGCCGGCGTCACCGCCGGCCTGATCCGGCACTATTTCCCCGGCAAGGAAGAATTGCTGCAGGGGGCCTATACGGCGCTGGTCGGCCGCATGACCGAGCAGGCGAAAGCGGCATTGGTCATGGAAGACGCGTCGCCTCGCCAACGCCTTGCAGCTTTCGTCACCGCCAATCTCAGCACGCCGATCATCGACCAGCGGGTGTTTTCGCTCTGGGCGACCTTCATAGGCCGTGCCAGTGCGGATCCGACGCTCGCCCGCGCTCACCGCGAAGGCTATCTTGGCTTTCGCAACGAGGTGGAAGCGGTCGTCGCCGAGGTGCTCGCCGCTGATCAGCGCGAACCGGACGCAAGTCAGCTGCGCCGTCATGCCATCGCCATCAATGCGATCATCGACGGGCTTTGGATCGAAGGCTGCCTGGCCGGTGAGATGTTCTCGCCCGGCGAGTTGGCGGCGATTGGCATCAAGGCTGTCGAGGCTGAACTCGGCCTCGCGCCGCTGAAGCATGATCCCGAAAAGTAGGACCCGGTTTTCGGAGAAAGATCATGCTCAACAAAGGTTAGATCGGGATGGCAATTCAACGAAACGCCATCACGGTCCAGAGCAATTCCAGGAAAAGGTGAAAAGCGGTTTCCCGTCCGGGATTGCGTAACAAACAAGAGATAGAGCAAATCACTGTTTCCGTTAAACGGTGATCCGCTCCAAAGGGAGAAAACCAATGACCACGCTCGGCGAAGCGCTCATCACCTTGCTCGAGGCGCATGGCGTCGACACCGTCTTCGGCATTCCAGGCGTCCATACGGTCGAGCTTTATCGCGGCCTGGCGCGTTCGAAGATCCGCCACATCACGCCGCGCCACGAGCAGGGCGCCGGCTTCATGGCCGACGGCTACGCCCGCGCCGGCGGCCGGCCGGGCGTGGCTTTCGTCATCACCGGACCCGGCCTCACCAACACCATCACCGCGATGGGCCAGGCGCGCGCCGATTCGGTGCCGATGCTGGTGATCTCCGGTGTCAATGCCACCGATACGCTCGGCAAGGGTTTGGGCTTCCTGCACGAACTGCCGGACCAGCGCGGCATGATGGAGAAGGTGGCGCTGTCTTCCGAGCGTGTCACCGAGGCCGAGGAACTGCCGGGTGCGCTCGCCCGCGCCTTCGCCGTCTTCTCCTCGTCGCGGCCGGGTCCGGTTCACATCGAGATCCCGACAAACGTCATGGTGAAGCCCGCCGAGGAGCTCGCGCCGGTGCTCGGCAACGCCGCGCCGCCCGCTCCGGACGCGGCGGCTGTTGCCGAGGCTGCGAGGTTGATCAAGGCGGCTCGCCGTCCGCTGATTCTTGCCGGTGGCGGTGCCAAGAAAGCCGACGCGGCGCTGACACGCTTCGCCGAAGCGCTCGGCGCGCCGGTGGTCGAGACCGCCAATGCGCGCGGCCTGCTGCATCGGCACCCGCTCTTGGTGCCGGCAAGCCCCAGCCTCAAGGCGGTGCGCGCGCTGATGGCGGATGCCGATCTGGTGATCGCCGCCGGCACCGAATTCGGCCCCACCGACTATGACGGCTACGGCGATGGCGGCTTCGTGCTGCCGCCGAGCCTCATCCGCATCGATATCGGCGCCGACCAGCTCGCGCGCCGTCCGGTGACGGTTGGCATCCACGCCGATTGTGCCGAGGCGCTTTCTGCTCTGCTGGCTGCACTCGGCGCCGCTCATGTCGCCGCGAAAGACGGCGAAGCCCGCGCTGCCGCAGGGCGAGAGGCCGCTCTGGCGGAGCTGCGGCCGGACTACCTGGCGCAGCTGCGCGCGGTGGAGACGATCCGCGGCGCGCTGCCCGGCGCCATCATCGTCGGCGACTCGACGCAACCGATCTACGCCGCCAATCTCTATTACGACCACGACCGTCCGGCTGGCTGGTTCAATGCCGCGACCGGTTTCGGCGCGCTGGGCTACGGTCCGCCGGCGGCGATCGGTGCCGCCCTTGCCGTGCCCGAAGCGCCGGTCGTGTGCCTCACCGGCGACGGCGGCTTCCAGTTCACCTTGCCGGAGCTCGGCGCGGCGCTCGACGCCGAGGCGCCGGTGATCTTCGTCGTCTGGAACAATCGCGGTTATCGCGAGATCGAGACCTCGATGCTTGATGTCGGCGTCGAGCCGGTCGGCGTGTCGCCGGCGCCGCCGGATTTCTGCAAGCTCGCCGAGGCCTACGGCATCGAAGCCGAGCGGCTGACAGGGGTCGGTGACCTGGCCGGTGCGCTGAAGCGCGCGCGAACTGCCGGCAAGACGCGGGTTATAGAAATCACCGTCGATTGAAGGTCCTGGCGACCGTCCCATCCGGCCGAGACGCAGCCGCGTCACGTTACGCGGCTTTGTCTCGACGCATGCAAAGACGGGACGCCTGCCATGTCGATATTTCAATTGAGTGACAACGCGAAAGGCGCGACGTTCGAGGCTGGGGCGGCATAACCATAAGAATACGACAGGAGCAGTCGAAATATGACGGAAACGCTTAACGGCAGGCATGTCGTGGTGACGGGCGGCACCGGGGCGCTCGGCGGCGCGGTTGTCGGCAGGTTGCTGGAGCAGGGCGCGATTTGCCACGTGCCCAATGCGCATGCCGCGGCTCCGCCGCATTTTCCCTACGCGGCTCACGCCAGCGTCCATCTGGCGCACAATGTCGACCTGTCGGACTCCGCCAAGGTCGAGGCCTTCTACCATCAGGTTCCCAAGCTTTGGGCTTCGATCCATCTTGCCGGCGGTTTCACCATGGCGCCGGTCGAAAAGATCGAGACGGCATCCTTTGCCGAGATGATGGACACCAATGCCCGGACCACCTTCCTTTGCAGCCGCGCCGCGGTGCGCTCGATGCTGACGTCGGGCACCGCGGGGCGCATTGTCAACGTCAGCGCGCGTGCCGGGCTTGATCCCAGGCGCGGCGCCGGAATGGTCGCCTATGCCGCGAGCAAGGCGGCGGTCGCCGCGATGACCCAGGCGATGGCCGAGGAGCTGAAGCACAAGGGCATCCTGGTCAATGCGGTCGCGCCCTCGACGCTCGACACGCCCGCCACCCGCGCCGACATGCCCGACGCCGATTTCACCAAATGGGTCAGCCTCGAGGCCGCCGCCGAGGCGATCGCCTATCTCGCCTCGCCCGCCAATCAGGCGATGAGCGGCACGCTGGTGCCGCTCTACGGGCGAGCCTGACCTCATAGATCAAAATGCAATGAAAAACCCCGCCGGATCGCTCCGGCGGGGTTTTTGCTTTCGGTAGAGGAAGGAGCTTAGTTGCCCTGCTTCTTCAGCGCCGCGCCCAGGATGTCTCCCAGCGAGGCGCCGGAGTCGGTCGAGCCGTACTGGGCGACCGCTTCCTTCTCCTCGGCGATTTCCAGCGCCTTGATCGAGACCTGCAGCTTGCGGGTCTTCTTGTCGAAGGCGATGACGCGGGCGTCGACCTTCTGGCCGACGGTGAAGCGCTCGGGGCGCTGCTCGTCGCGGTCGCGGGAAAGGTCCGAACGCTTGATGAAGGTATCGAGGCCGCTGTCGACCAGCCGTACTTCCAGACCGCCATCCTTCACCGCGGTGACCTCGCAGGTAACGACCACGTTCTTGCGCAGCTCGCCGCTGCTCGCCGCCTCGCCGACCGTGTCGCGGGCCAACTGTTTGATGCCGAGCGAGATGCGCTCCTTCTCGATGTCGACGTCGAGCACCTGCGCCTTGACCATGTCGCCGCGATTGTACTCTTCGATCACCTGCTCGCCCGGACGGGTCCAGTCGAGGTCGGAGAGGTGCACCATGCCGTCCACGTCGCCTTCCAGGCCGATGAACAGGCCGAACTCGGTCTTGTTCTTGACCTCGCCCTCGACCTGGCTGCCGACCGGATGGTTGCGCGCGAAGGCTTCCCACGGGTTCTCCAGCGTTTGCTTGAGACCGAGCGAGATGCGGCGCTTGGCCGGATCGACCTCGAGCACCACCACGTCGACTTCCTGCGTCGTCGACAGGATCTTGCCGGGATGCACGTTCTTCTTTGTCCACGACATTTCCGAAACGTGGATGAGGCCCTCGATGCCCGGCTCCAGCTCGACGAACGCGCCGTAGTCGGTGATATTGGTGACGGTGCCCTTGATCTTCTTGCCGATCGGGAACTTGGTGCCGATATCCGACCACGGATCGCTCTCGAGCTGCTTCATGCCGAGCGAGATGCGGTGGGTTTCCTGGTTGATGCGGATGATCTGCACCTTGACCGTCTGGCCGATGTTGAGGATCTCGGTCGGATGGTTGACGCGGCGCCATGCCATATCGGTGACATGCAGCAGGCCGTCGATGCCGCCGAGGTCGACGAACGCACCGTAGTCGGTGATGTTCTTGACCACGCCCTCGACCACCTGGCCCTCTTCGAGGTTCTGCACGATTTCCGAACGCTGTTCGGCGCGGCTCTCCTCGAGCACGGTGCGGCGCGACACCACGATGTTGCCGCGGCGGCGATCCATCTTGAGGATCTCGAAGGGTTGCGGGTTGTGCATCAGCGGAGAGACGTCGCGGATCGGACGGATGTCGACCTGGCTGCGCGGCAGGAACGCCACGGCGCCGTCGAGATCGACGGTGAAGCCGCCCTTTACCTGGTTGAAGATGACGCCTTCGACGCGCTCACCCTTGGTGAACTTCTCTTCGAGGCGCACCCAGCTCTCCTCGCGGCGGGCCTTCTCGCGCGACAGCATGGCCTCGCCAAGCGCGTTCTCGATGCGCTCGACATAGACCTCGACGGTGTCGCCGACCTTGAGGGAGGAATCCTTGCCCTTGGCGCCGAATTCCTTCAGCGGCACGCGGCCTTCGACCTTGAGGCCGACATCGATGATGGCCATGTCCTTTTCGATCGCGGTGATCGTGCCCCGGACAACCTGGCCCTCGCCGGAATGGCCGGCGGTGAATGATTCTTCGAGCATGCTCGCGAAATCATCGCGAGTGGGATTTGCAGCTGACATTGTTTCTCCTGGAATGCTTCGCACAACAAGCGAAGCGGGCGCCGTGGGTTAGCGTTGCGTGAGCCTGCCGGCGTTCCGGGCTGAAGAGCCCTCGGCCGCTTAAGCGGCAAGTCCGGCGCATAGAGAATGCTGGCAGGCTGGTTCGTGCCCGATATGGGTATTTTCATCGCCTCCGGCAACGGAAAACACGAGGAAAACCCGCATCAGGCCTTGTTTCTCTTGGCCAGCAGTCTTTGATGGTTAGCCATGGCCGCCAGAAACGCGGTCTCTATAGACACTTCGCCGGTGTCAGGCAAGTGCGCGTCGCGGCGGTGCGCGTGCTCCGCCCGAATGTTTTTGCGATTACGCGTTCGCGGTTGCAGTTCTTTTTTGCCGACATGGATTGTCACGGGGAGCATCACCATGCAGTCAAGCGCCACTTTCAACATCTTCCTGCCGGTTGCCCTCGTCATCATCATGCTGGGGCTTGGCCTGTCGCTCAAGCTCCAGGACTTCTTGCAGGTGGTGCTGCGACCGAAGGCCCTCCTGGTGGCTCTTATCGTGCAGATACTGGTTCTTCCCGTCCTTTGCTTCGGCATCGTGTCGGTTTCGGCTTTGCCGCCTGCCATGGCGGTCGGCATGATGCTGCTCGCGGCCAGTCCCGGCGCCCCGTCCGCGGTTCTCTTCACCCACCTTGCCAAGGGCGATACGGCGCTCAGCCTGACGCTGACGGCGATCAGCTCAATGGTGGCGCTTGTGTCGGTGCCATTGATCACCAATTTTTCGCTGCTGCATTTCTATGGCGCCGGGCACGTCATCCCGCTGCCGATCGAGAAATTCCTGCAGTTCTTTGCCGTTGTGCTTGTCCCGGTTTCGATCGGAGTTGCCGTCCGGCACCGCCACACGGCCCTGGCCGAGCGCCTGGAGGGGCCCGTCAAGCTACTGGCGACGCTTTTTCTTGCGGCGGTCGTTATTTTTGCCGTCGTCGATCAGCGGCAGGTCATCGTGACCTGGGGGCCCATTGTCGGCTTTGCCGCCTTTGCCTTCAACGTGGTGAGCATGGCGCTCGGCTACGCCGTTCCGTCGCTGCTGCGCCTGGAGAGGCGGCAGGCGGTCGCCATCACCATGGCAACGGCCATCCACAACGCCGCGTTCGTCATAGCCTTGGCGCTTAGCGAATATCTCCTCAACAACGCCGAAATGGCGATCCCGCCAGCGCTTTACGCCTTGATTGCCTATGTCACCGCGGCGGTTTTCGTAGCCGTCCTGAGCAGGTCAGGCAGACCTGCGATCGAAGGGACGATCAGGTCGTGACCGCCAAGCTCAGGCGAGGTCTTTCGCGGCCATGGCGCGGTCAACGATTGCCATGGCCGCCAGAAACGCGGCCTCGATTGCCATGTCGCTGGTGTCGAGCAAGTGCGCGTCCGCCGCCGGCTTGAGCGGGGAGTCGGCACGGCCCATATCGCGCTCGTCGCGGCGCTCGATGTCGGCGAGGATCGTGGCAAAATCGGCGCTGCCGCCCATGCTTTCGATCTCGGCCAGCCGGCGCCTTGCCCGCACTTCCGCGCTCGCTGTGACATAGAGCTTGATATCGGCGTCGGGACACACGACCGTGCCGATGTCGCGTCCGTCGAGCACCGCGCCCGGCGGCGCCTTGGCGAACTCGCGCTGCTTATCGACCAGGATGCGCCGGACCGACGGAATGACGGCGACCTTTGAGGCGGCTTCGCCCACCGCATGCGCCGAAAGCACCGTGCGGTCGAGGTTCGAAAGATCGACTTGGCGAGCCGCGGTTTCCGCCGCCGAGACATTGTCGAGCGGCAGACCGAGCTCGAGCAGCTTATGGGCGACGGCGCGATAGGTGAGGCCGGTATCGAGCAGGTTCAGCCGGTAATGATCGGCGAGCCGGCGAGCGAGTGTGCCCTTGCCGGCGCCCGCGGGGCCGTCGATGGCGATGGTGAAGGGGGTGCTCATTGGCTCGCCTCGAACGATAGGCGCAATGAGCAAGATGAGCGCCGCGATCCTTCGCGCCCCCCTCTGTCCTGCCGGACATCTCCGCCGCTTGGAGGGAGATCAGCCGTCATCGCGGCTTGCGCCAATTGTCTATGTTGCAGGATTGAGCGGAGCGCCGGAGCCGCCAATCTCTCCTCTTGCGGGGGAGATGTCCGGCAGGAAAAAGCGGGGTGCTGTTCCGCCTGCATCTCGGTTCGGCTCCAACCCATCGCCCGTCACTCGATCTCGGCGCCGAGCCCCTTCATCAGCCCCATGAATTCCGGAAAGCTCGTCGCGATCATGTTGGCGTCGTCGATGGTCACCGGCTTTTCCGTCGCCAGCCCCATCACCAGGAAACTCATGGCGATGCGATGGTCGAGATGCGTCTTCACCGCCGTGTCCGGCCCGTTGGGATGAGCGCCCAGGCCCTTGCCGCCGGGCTTGCCGCGCACGGCGAGCGAGGCTTCGCCCTCGCTGCAGTCGACGCCGTTGAGCTTCAGCCCGTTGGCCACCGCCGACAACCGGTCGGATTCCTTGACGCGCAATTCCTCCAGACCCTGCATCAGCGTCTCGCCTTCGGCGAAAACAGCGGCGACTGCTAGCACCGGATATTCGTCGATCATCGACGGCGCCCGCTCCGGCGGCACCACGACACCTTTGAGGTCGGAGGAGCGCACGCGCAGGTCCGCCACGTCCTCGCCGCCGGCATTGCGCGGGTTGAGGATGTCAATGCGGCCGCCCATCTCCTGCAATGTCAGGAGCAACCCGGTGCGGGTCGGGTTCATCAGCACGTTCTCGATCACGATATCCGAGCCCGGCACGATGAGCGCCGCCACCAGCGGGAAGCCGGCGGAGGAGGGGTCGCCGGGCACGGCGATGGTCTGCCCCGTGAGCTTGCCCTGGCCTTCGATGAAGATGTGGCGCACGCCGCGCTCGTCGGTCTCGACGGTCAGGTTGGCGCCGAAGCCTTTCAGCATCTTTTCGGTGTGATCGCGCGTCATCACCGGCTCGATGACGGTGGTGATGCCCGGCGTGTTGAGGCCGGCAAGCAATACCGCCGACTTCACCTGGGCGGACGCCATCGGCACGCGATAGGTTATCGGCGCGGCATGCTTGGGGCCGCGCAGCGTGATCGGCATGCGGTCGCCGGGCGCCGCTTTCAGCACCTGCACGCCCATCTGGCGCAGCGGCTCCAGCACCCGGCCCATCGGCCGGCCGGAGAGCGAGGCGTCGCCGATAAAGGTCGTCTCCATGTCATAGGTGCCAACCAGGCCCATGGTGAGCCGCGAGCCGGTGCCCGCATTGCCGAAATCGAGCGGGCCTTCCGGCTCCAGCAGCGCGCCGTTGCCGGTGCCGCGGATCACCCATTCGGCGCCCGTCTTTTCGATATGCGCGCCCATCGCCTTCATGGCGGCGCCCGTGCGCATCACGTCTTCGCCTTCCAGCAGGCCGGTGATGCGCGTCTCGCCGGAAGCCAGGCCGCCGAACATGAAGGAGCGGTGCGAGATCGACTTGTCGCCCGGCACCCGCGCCGTGCCGGCAAGGGCAGGGGATTTG